>JBAUJD010000199.1:0-2340 GCA_049683515.1 Thermosynechococcaceae cyanobacterium
GCTTGTGATCAGCCCACCGACGCCCAAAAGTGAGACAGCGGCAACCATTGCTAGGTAATTAACTTTCATGTTTTTCTCCGTCAATTTTCAAAGAACTTAAATCGATCCAACATACCAAGCAACTTAATTCTGGCAATCATAGCAATGAGTGATCCCAATAGGGGGCGATCAAGATAGTCTGCAGAAATACAAAATAGGTTGTTAGATCGCACCAGCTCTTTGCTCTATCAACCCTTGGGCCAAATTGGACCCAACGGCTCTCAGGCAAAACTTATCTTTGCGTCAGGGCAAAATCAGGGTTGCCCTCGTAGAGTAGATGTATCGAAAAGAAAGACGAATGATTAATCAAGATTGGCTGGCAACTGAAGATGGCGGATGGCAAACCTGCGTGGCTCAGATCACAGAGAGCCGCAACCAATATCGCCTGTATCGGTTTCTCACCAACGTCGAGGATATTGTAGAGGCTTATTCTCAAGATTGGGTTCGCCTTGAGAAGATTCGTCCCCTGGTGCGCCAATTATTGAATGACTCGGCTTGGCTGCAGTTTGCGGCTCAGCCACCTGATCCCACCGTTGGATGGTCTGTTAATCTTCTCTACGAAGAACCCCAGTTTCCGTTGACAGTGCAAATGGTGGCTTGGTTGCCCGGTCAGCAGTCACCCATCCATAACCATGCATCTTGGGGGGTTGTGGCGCTACTCAGTGGTCAAGAGAAAAACAGGTTTTGGCGTCGATCACCCAATGCAGAGCATCCTGATCGCCTTGAATCAACAGGGGAGTTGGTTTTAGAGCCAGGAGATCTGATTAGTTTCTTGCCCGATGCCATTCATGCCGTTGAGGCGTTAGGGAACGAACCCACCGTTAGCTTTAATATCTATGGTGCACCTAACTACCAAGACCGCTGGAAATTCGATCCACAGACCCACACCACGCAAGCGTTTTGAGCCGATGCCCCCACGTCCTGCGATGAAATTGGCTGTTCCATCCTCTATTTGTAAACTACCCGCCAGACTTAAAGGGTGGATGAATCCTGCCTCGCTACAGATGCAGCTCACGCTGGGTATTGGCACACTATTTGCGCTGTCTTTAGGAAGCGTCGCCCTTTGGACGAGTTGGAAGATGCAAAAGATTTTGATCGCCAGCCATAAAGAGAATGTGAGCACGGTGGCGAACCAGGTCACGGTAGATACAACGCTCTACAGTGAGATGTACACCCTGGAGCAAAGTCTACAAAAGGCGTTGGATAGACGATCGAGTCGGAATCTATTGCTGTGGGTTGGTCGTGAAGACCAACCGTTAGTGGCGGCCTCTCCGGTGATGACGGGGCCAGCTTGGCAACAGGTCGGCAATCCTCAGATGCTTGCTCCGATGCTGCTCAAGGGTGCGCCCCTTGATCTCTATCAAATTCGCGATCGCAACTTTGTCGCCTGCCACGGCCCCCTGATTATTGGTAATAAAAACCTTGGTACTCTGTTTGTAGCGCAAGACATGACCCAAGACCAAGCACGCATCAACGACAATATTCAAACCCTAGTTCTCGCAACAGGGTTGGCGATGGTGCTGTCATTGGTTGCGATTGCATGGTTTATTCGGCGGTCTCTACAGCCCCTGTGCCAAATGCAGGCCTTGACCCAGGCCATCTCGGTAGACGATCTCGGTCGTGCCCAAGTCATCTTAAAAAATGCGCCGAGCGAGATTCAGGGTCTAGCAGACACCTTTAACCGGATGCTGATCCGGCTCTCTGACGCTTGGACTCAGCAGCGCGATTTTGGAGAGCGCCAGCGGGAGTTTGTCAGCAATGTCTCCCATGAACTCCGCACGCCGCTTACCATTGTGCGAGGCTATCTGCAAAGTACATTGCGCCGCAGCGACAACCTGCATACCCATCAGCGAGAAGCCCTAGAAGTCGCCTCCAGTGAGGCGGACCATACGATTGGTCTTTTGCAAGATCTGCTCAACCTTGCCAGAGCCGACGACGGCTATATGTCCTATGACCTTCAGATTTTGATTCTCAATGATGTGGTGGCCGATGTGGTGCAAATTGCTGAGCAGTTTAGCCGTCGCACTATTTTAGTCGAGGCCAGTCACTCCCTGATTCCGGTCTATGCCGATGCCAACCGACTCCAGCAGGTTTTGGTTAACCTCGTCGAAAATGCCCTCAAGTACTCCAGCGAGGCAGAGCCTGTCACGATTAAGCTAGAACAAACAGATAAGCAAGCGTTCATTCATGTGTGCGATCGCGGCCCCGGCATTCCCCTGCAGAAACAAGCTCGAATTTTTGATCGTTTTTATCGTTTAGACGAAGCCCGCACCCGTTCAACCGGCGGTACAGGGTTAGGCC
>JBAUJD010000200.1:0-2470 GCA_049683515.1 Thermosynechococcaceae cyanobacterium
AAGCTGGGCTTAATTCTAGGCCACCACTTGCTATTTCTAGGTATTGCCTGCCTGTTATTTGTCGCGAAGGCGACCACCTGGGGCGGTCTCTATGACCCTAACATTCAAGCGGTGCGGCTGGTAACGCCCAACCTCAATTTAGCTACTATTTTTGGCTACCAAACCCATTTTGCCACCGTCGATAATCTAGAAGACTTGGTAGGAGGGCATGTCCTCGTCGGCTTTTTAGAAGTTGTCGGGGGCATTTGGCACATTCTAGTTGCTCCAATGCCTTGGGCAAAGAAATTGCTGCGCTTCTCAGGGGAAGCCATTCTGTCTTATTCCTTGGGTGGAGTCGCGCTAGCAGGATTTGTGGCTTCCTATTTTTGCGCGGTGAACACAGTGGCCTACCCCATTGAGTTTTATGGCCCTGTTCTGAATGTCAAGCTGAGCATTATGCCCTACTTTGCCGATACCGCAGTGCTGCCTGTGGGGGTACACACCGGGCGCTGTTGGTTAGCCAATGCCCACTTCATTCTGGCCTTTGCTTTTTTGCAGGGGCACTTTTGGCACGCTCTGCGCTCGATGGGCTTTAACTTTGAGCGAGTTGATTCTGCCTTGAGGTTTGAAGCTGCGCCACAGGCCCAGCCTGCAGCTAAGACGGCTGACACTAGCCAGCCCAGCAATTAAAAGTTAATTACTTTATCGGTAGAGTGCCTGTTTTAAGCGGCTGGAGCACTCTACTGATTTCTACTCAGATTCTGAACATTTACAGGAAAACTCAATGGCACAAATTGGTCTATTTTTGGGCACTACGACTGGCAAAACTGCCAATATTGCCGAGATGATTCAAGAAGGATTAGGCGGCGAGGATATTGTCTCAGTATTCGAGATCCATGAAGTCAGCGATAACAGTGAACTGCTGGCCTACCCTTATCTAATTATTGGCTGTCCCACCTGGGATATTGGTGAGCTGCAGAGCGACTGGGATCAGTTCTTCCCTAACCTAGACACCATTGACTTTAGTGGTAAGAAAGTGGCCTATTTCGGCACGGGCGACCAAATCGGCTACGCCGATAACTTCATGGATGCTATAGGCATCCTCGAAGCCAAAATCAGTGAGAAAGGCGGTACCACTGTGGGACAGACCTCTACCGATGGCTATGAGTTTGACGGCTCTAAAGCGGTTAGAGGCGATCAGTTCTGTGGGCTAGCTATTGACGAAGATAACCAAGACGATCTCACTGATGAACGAGTCTCAGCCTGGATTGCAGAACTGAAATCAGCGTTTGACCTTTAACCAATTTATTTAGTTTCAAAATGATGTCTTCTATCTGTGAAGCCCTTTGGGTCAATACCAGCGCAAGTCTGCAGCGCTTCGATCAGCCGTTGCTGCAGTATTTAGCGACTTCTGTTGGGGTGGCTCACTGGGCCTACCGACAAACGTCAGATGAGCCAAGCGATCTAGAAATTCCGGTTCAGCTTTTGCATGAATACCTGCAGGAGCAAGATCGACCGCTGCATTTAATCGGTCACGGAACCAGTGGGCTAGTGGCGCTTTTGGTCGTTCGCCAGTTCCCAGAGTATGTGCGATCGCTCACTCTCTTAGGTGTCGGTGCCCAGGCCAGCCTCGACTGGATCGCCCACTATTATTTTCATCTCAAGTTTTTGGGCTGTTGCCGAGAGCAGCTTTTTTATCAATTGATCACGGATCTATTCGGCAGACAAAACCCTGCAGGCTATCAATATCTCGGTCAGATTCTGCGACAGGCACTGGCGACGTCACCGTCTCCCCATTCCATGATTCGAACGGCAACGGTGCCCAAGGGTGGGGTGACTGTGCCGTTTTTGGCCTGTGGTGGTCATGATGATGTAGTGGTAAGCCCCCACGAAATTGAAGGGTGGCGCAGGGAGTTGAAAGAGTGCGATCGCATCTACCACTGCCCCCACGGTCGGCACTTTTTCCATAGCACCCATCCTCAGATTGTCGGCCCCCAAATTCTAGCGTTTTGGAACGAGGTTTCTCTGCAAACAATGCCGTCCTGGTTTGAGATTGCCCCTGCTCTTGCCATTAACTGCAGGCTTTAGGACGATATGTTTGATTATCTTTGGTTTCACCCTGTGGTGACCCTATCCGAGTCTTTACTGCTGCTAGCCAGTTGGGGACTCATCGCCTTGTTGATCAACGCCAGCATTCAAACTTTAATTCGGGGCGTTTCTCACTTGAAGCGCTTACACAGCATTCCCTGTCATCGCTGTGTCTTTTTCACAGGGCATTACCAACTTAAATGCACCGTCCGCCCTTACGCAGCGCTGACCGAACAGGCAATCAATTGCTCAGACTGTATTCCCTGTGCCGTACCAAGGGGCAAGGCGGGTGTGATGCCCTGTAAAACTCAATTAACTCAACCCCTACCAGAGACATCCTATGCTCACTCAACTTCAGCCCAGCAATAACGTCACCTTTATAGCTCCGGTTCATATCAGCCCA
>JBAUJD010000201.1:0-4103 GCA_049683515.1 Thermosynechococcaceae cyanobacterium
ATCAATCCCCATTGCTGCGGCAAAGGGCGCTAAATAGACCTCTAGTGAAGCACTCACCACAATCGTCTGATGCCCTTGGCTTTGATGCCAGCGTAAACGTTCTACCGCCTCTGCTTTGAGCAGCTTCGGTATTTTCTGCACGGCAAAGCGCTGACCGAGTGTTTGCAATTGTTCGGTCGTCAAACCCGCTAAAAAGTGGGCAAGGACGGTTTCCTTAGCCCTCCAGTTCGGAAGGAGCTTGAGCGTGTACCCCACCAATGCCGGACTCGTCCGCAACAGCCCCCATAAAAATCGCCACCGACCGGCAACCATTTGCAGAAAGGGCATCAAGGAATCCCGTTCTGTCAGGGTGTGATCGAAGTCAAACACCGCGACAACAGATTGTTCAGGAGATTTTGAAGGATTGATCAAGGCTCTATTCTGGCAAAGATCTTAGCTCAGTGCTTCAGGAGGATACAGGTTCTAGAATGAGACTACTGTACTTGAGTAACACCAATGCATGTGCCTAACGTAGATACAGCGGCAAAGCGTTCCCCATCGGGGGTGGACTCCTATGAGACTGATTTTTATGCATGGACTCAGGAACAAGTAGAACTTCTGAGCGGCCAGCAATGGAGCCAGATCGATCTGCCCCATCTGATTGAGGAAATTGAATCATTGGGTAAACAGCAGCGCCAAGAACTGCGTAATCGCCTCAGCGTATTAATAGGGCACTTGCTGAAATGGGAGTATCAGCCCCAGCAACGGAGCCGTAGCTGGTTGGCAACACTGCGCGTACAGCGGCGTGATGCGTTACGGCTATTAAAAGATAATCCCAGTCTCAAGCCTTATCTTGAAGAGGCTCTTCAAGAAGCCTATGAGAATACTAGAGACTTGGCGATGGGAGAGACTGATTTACCAGAGCAAACCTTTCCGGGCAAGTGTCCGTATCGCTTGACTGAGATTTTTAGCGATCGCTTTTATCCAGGTGACCCCAGTGATTTGATCAAGGTCACTCAGGAACCAGGAGATGACTAGGCATAGTACAGCACTGCAAATGAGCCTTGAAAGACTGTCTCAGAGATCAAATCTATATTCTCTTGCGTAAACGGAGAACTTATTGTTGAAAATGTTCCAGAGTGCAGGCGTATTTTGATCAAGTTTATAAGCGAATCAGGAACAACAAAGAGCTGAACGACTGGAGAGCTATTTGCGATCGCAAGGCATCGACCCCGATCAGCTACCTAACCCCTAGGCCAATTACTGTTTTGGCTCTTGAGATGGCTCCCGTATAATCTAAGGTGGCGCTCATTGATGCGATCGCATCCCCCCTACCATGCCCTACAACATTCGCCTCCTCGATCGACTCTCCTACGACGAAGCCGAGCCACTGCTCGAAGACTACATCACCGACACCATGAATCTATTCCTGGCTTCAAAAGTTGGGGATGCTCATGTTCTGACCTACCCCCGAGGCGGGTATTGGATCGGCACCTTTATTGAGTTTGCCTACCTGTACGGCGAAATGACATTACCCAAAATGACCAGGGGTGATGTCCAAGCGATGATGGAAGATATTCTGCCGCGTAAAATCACGCTGCAGGAGCCAAGTGAAGCCGATGATGCTGTTTCAGAGCTGGTGGCCTTCTGGACTTTTCTGAAGCAGGAATATAAATTCAAGAGTGCAGGCGCAATTATCAGATACCTGCAGTCTATTGAAAATAAGTTTTCGGGCTGGATGTTCGATCCCGCTCGGGGCGGCATCGCTAAAGGCTTCCTGATGCAAGCCATGCAAGAGGGCTATGACCTCACCAGCCAAGACGAGTTAACGGCATTCCAGGCTGAATATAATCAGCGCATCAAGGCCAACCCACAGGATGCACTGCCCACTGTGCCGATGGTGGCACCCCCTGATGACCTGCAGGTTATGTTCGATTTGCTCGGCGTTCAATTGCCCGCAGCAGGCCAACCCGTCAATCCGATGGCACTGATGGGCCAACTCCTCAATTCCGTCGGTCAGATAGAGAGCTTAGCTGCAACGGACAGCTTACCTGTAATAGATGAATTGCAGGCACCTGACACAGATTTTTTCACAGAGATGCGACGCTTATCGATGGGGGATGCTGAACCGCTGTGTGATGATGCGATCGCACTTCTCAAAACCCAAACCATCACAGAAACCGGACCCGGCACCATTCTCCAAGATTTCCAGACAGCCCTAGACTTTATTGGTGCAGAGGGCGTTGCCATCAGCGGCAAACGCCAGCATCTACCCCTCAAGTTGCTGTCTGAACTCAATCAACGACTCAGCAACCCCATTGAGATTGACCTCAAGCGTCCCCAGCAAAAATCCTTTCCGCCCATTCACGGTCTGTATCTGCTGCTGCGAGCCACGGGTATTGTTAACGTTTCAGCCCAGGGCAAACAGCAGCAACTGGTCCTCAACCCTGAAATCTACGCTTCTTGGCAGCAGCTTAATGCTACCGAGCGGTACTGCACACTGCTAGAGGCATGGCTGGTGCGGGGCTATCCAGAAATGCTGGGCGAAGATCGGGCAGGACCATTTAGCGAAGGCGATCGCTGTATCCAAAGCTGGTCAAAGCTCTCAGAGAAGAAACACCTTTCCTTTGCTAAATACACCGCGCAAGACTTTTTGAGCTATTCCCCAGGATTTTATAACCTCGCTCTGATGGAAATGTTCGGCCTCTTGAAAATCACACCCGGTAAACCAACGGCGGGTAAAGGCTGGCGGATTAAAAAAGTTGAAGCGCTATCGCTGGGAAAAGCCCTCATGCCGCTGGTGAAACAGGCTTACATTGCCAATGGCTGCACTTGGGCCACTGATACCGATCCAACGGCGTCTTTTAATGAACTGCAGCCCTCTCTCGCGCCCTACTTCCCTGAGTGGAAGCAGACGCTGGCGGTCCTTAGCGTTTCGTTCCGTCCGGGCCGTCATATCTTTAAGGTCTCTTTAGGTAAAGCATGGCGGCGCATTGCCGTTTCAGGGGAGGCCACACTAGATATTCTCAGCAGCCTGATTTTGGACTCGGTTGACTTTGACCATGATCATCTCGATCAGTTCACGTACAAAAACGCGATGGGACGAGAGGTCACCATCATGCATCCCTATGCCGAGGAGGATCTTTCGACGGATGAAGTAAAAATCGGCAGTCTGCCCCTCTCTGAGGGGAGCCGGATGGAATACGTCTTTGACTTCGGTGATTGGTGGACCTTTGAGGTACAGCTAGAAGTGGTGGAGCCAGAACCAAAGAGAAGTGTCTCGAAGTCCAAAAAGTCCAAAGGGTCTAAAGCTCGTCAGCCTCTAGGAGAAATTCTAGAAACCCACGGTGAGGCACCGCCCCAATACCCTGACTATGATGACGATTGGTAATGACGTTTTGCGATATAGATTAAGATTTAGCCCTATCAGTTGCTGGAGTATGAGCAACATTGAAGAAGCCAGAATGCTCAGCAGATGGATCAATCTCTAGGTAACCGGCATACTTCGTTCTGTCTAAGCGCTTAGGGTTTACAGTTGAAATCCTCTTATTATGGCTACAGCTTGATGTCTCAGCACTCATTGTTTCTCGCATCGTTTCAAAGAAGTATTTATACTTAGCCTCTATCTTTGAACATAGATTTTAAGATCGGTGTGATCGCTGTCACAAATAGGGAGCTTTTGCTTTAATGAGGGGAAGCTCAAGCTTCAAAATAGACTGTCCTCCTGTGAATCAAAGGTAGAAGATTGACTCAGAAGGGTTTGAGAGAGTATTGAGAGATGCTGTAGTAGACTCAAGTCGGCAGAGTGTTGCTCAATTTTCTGGGGCAGATCTTGAATAATTTGTGAGCACTGCTGGAGGAATGCAGTGGTCCATAGGGAAATGCCATGATAATGAACTGCAAACGCTGCCGTTTGGGAAATCTCAGAGAAGGTAATCTCTGCTTGGTTATTAATCTTAAAACTCTCGATCCATGCAAATTGAGGGCGAGCTTCATCCCAGTATTTTTTGGTCAGCTTTGGACCCAGATATTTGCAGACAATCTGGCTGAGATCATTCGTAACAAGTTAAGCCTATATGCCTTTCGTCAAGGGTGTTTGAGAGGACGGCTGGAAGAAAAACTGT
>JBAUJD010000202.1:0-5676 GCA_049683515.1 Thermosynechococcaceae cyanobacterium
GTTAAGCGCAGGGCTTCTAAGGTAGGTGGTAGATCCCGCGAGAGGGTGTCAAATAACTTTTCAGCGCTGCGAGCGGCTCTCGCAAGTTCTTGAAAGGCGGGGATGGCAACCACCAAAACGGTGGCGAGACAGATCGCCACCAGCAAAATGGAAAGCCCTAGCCAGAAAATGGGAGTGGTCACAGGCGCAGTGGCAGAGCGTCAACCATTCCCTCACCCATTGTGTGACTGTTCAGCGTTTTCATGGAGCTGCTGGCGCTGGGCTTGAGCGGCATCGACTCCGGCTTCGATAGCTTCTCCGAGGCGTTCGAGGGTGTCGTCCCAGCGTTTGATGGCTGAGGTCGATAAACGACCGGCATGAAGCTGTAGGTTGGCGGAGAGATCTTCAGCTAGGTCTGGAAGCGCATCCACGGTTTTCTTCATGAGGTCGCGGTTTTCGCGGCCTGATTTGGGAGCCAGTAACAGACTGGTAACGGTGCCGACGGCGGTGCCGACCAAAAGGCCACCGAAAAACATTCCTGAACGTTGGTTTGACATCTTGTTGCTCTAAAGTTTCTATCGCAAAGGTACGTTATTTAGCGTGACCGCCACCGTTGATGTTGCCAAGCAATCACTCGAATCGCCTGCCGTGCTCGACGCAGTTGGGGTTCTATGGTGCGGATGCGATCGCAAACCTCTTCCACCCGCTGATACCGCTCAGCAATGTTCTGAGGTGCGCCATACAACAGAGGATGGGCCGTTTGCTCGACGTCAATGAGGGTGTCAGCGACTCGACCCAGCGATCGCTTCAGTCGCCACACCTGCCAAGCAACCCAAAGGCAGAGAGCCGCCAGCATCAAATTAATCGTAAGCACAATGGTCAGCATCATTCTTATGAATAAAATTCGTTGATTCGCTCTATCAACAACAAAACCAACGGTATGATCAATATCAGGCGATGGTCGCCGCGTTTTCAGTTTATGCTGAAGGTCAGCATAGACCTAGCGCCCTCTGACAAAACAGCGCTGGAGTTTACAAAAATTCATTCTTGCCGTTCCAACCTGATACAGACAATTATATGCAGACCTACGATTTGGACGTCGCCACCGTGGACCCTACCCGCGCAGACAATCACTACACCGATGTTATTGAGACCGTTATCTCTAGCCTCGATCAAAGCCACAGCAGCTTAGTCAACCGTACCCAATCTGGACACCTATGGAAATTTCAGTACGGCAGCGTTGAGGTTCTGATTCAACTGACGGGTTCTACTGAAGAAGATACATTTACCGCTTGGTCACCCGTGCTGACTTTGCCGGTGCAGAATGAAGCCGGTCTGATGCGAAAGCTGATGGAACTCAACTGGATGGGAACCTTTGAAGCCCGATTTGGCATTTTCAAAGATAGCGTGGTGGTGGTCACCAGTCGCTCTGTGTCAGACCTCTCGCCAGGGGAAATTTCTCATTTGATCACCATCGTTGCCACCATTGCCGACGACTACGATGATGAACTGCAGGCTGCATTCCCGTCAGCCTAAATGTCTCTGCCCGTCTGGCGATTGATTCCGCCCCTTGACGCGCCGGGGCATCAACAGATGGCGCTCGATGCCTGGCTCTTTCAGCAATGTGCTCAGGGTCTGCATTCCCCGGTGCTGCGATTTTATACCTGGTCACCCCCAGCCATCTCTTTAGGCAAGAATCAGCATCGCTGGCCTCAGCATTGGCAGCAGCTCACCTGGAATGATCAGGTGCTGGAGCTAGTCCGGCGACCGTCAGGGGGACGAGCCGTCTTGCATCAGGGTGATTTGACCTACATGGTCATCGCCAATGATCCATCAGGGCATCGACGGCAGACCTATCGCAGGCTGTGTGAGTTTTTAATTCAGGGTTGGCAGTCCCTTGGCGTTGCCCTGCACTACGGAGGCGCGGGACGAGGCTATATCCACCAGCCCCACTGCTTTGCGACGGCCACAGATGCTGATTTAGTGATGGCTGATGGCACCAAATTGATTGGCAGCGCCCAGGCATGGCAGGGGACAACGGTGCTTCAGCATGGCTCGATACGGCTGCAGCCTGACACCGATCTTTATGCTCAAGTCTTTGGTGTTCTGCCCGCTGTTCAAACAGAAACCCTGATAATCATAAAGAAAATCACCCATGACAAGCTGATGCAAGCACTGATAGAGGCTGCAGAGAATTGCTTTAAAGTCCGATTCAAAGTCCAAGCTCTTGCTGATGTGGAGTGGCAGCAGGCTGAAGTCTACGCTGCCCAGCATTCTGTAAAGGTGTCAGACTCTATTGCCAAGCGCGGCATCAGTTCTGGTGGGCGGTACTGAAACTCTAAAATGGCGAAAGCGAACGGTGTAAAGTATGGGGTGTTGAGATAGCGAACGTTATGAGCCAGTCAGACACCTTATTTAGCAAGATTATTCGTCGAGAGATTCCTGCTGACATTGTGTATGAAGACGACCTTGCCCTTGCTTTTCGAGATATTAGCCCCCAGGCACCCACTCACATTTTAGTGATCCCAAAGCAACCGATTCCACGGGTCTCTGAGGCGGAGGCTACCGATCAAGCTTTGCTTGGACATTTATTATTGACCGTAAAGACCATCGCTGAGCAGGAAGGCTTAGGGAACGGCTACCGAGTCGTCATCAATAATGGTCGGGATGGTGGTCAAACGGTGGATCATCTTCATCTCCATATTTTGGGGGGGAGATCGCTCCGCTGGCCTCCTGGTTAGTGATGTTTTCTGAGACGCTTTCCAATGCTAGAAGCCAAGACCGACTCTGTTGTCAGAGCAGGCTGATTTGCATCAATGTATGACGAAGAAAAATTGTCTACAGTGAGAACTATCTACCTTCTTAGAGATCAACTCCAGCGTTTTGAAGGCTTTGACCGAATCAAAAAAGGTTCCCAGAGCGTCAAGGTCGATCACACTGAACGCAGCACAAAAGGGTGTCGTGATGCCTCAAAATCTTGAACAGCAGTTCCGCGTGGCGAGTCGTAAGCTCAGAGAGCGCCAACGGAAACAACAAATGCTGAAGGGTGGGGCAATTACGTTCGTTGCGGCTATTTTCATTGGAGTCATCGTTTTCCTCCGTCAAAGTGATGCAATTCTTCAGCTCGGTGTTATCTCCATCAGCACGATAGACCTCGCGAATTTATTGGGCTTTCTACTCCTGGTAGGGCTTGTTTTTCTGGCGGTCCGAACCTCTAGCACCCCAATGCTGTCTTTGAAGGGCAGCTTTAAGCCTCAATATCTGGTGGGCTTTTTTCTATTGGGAATCGCGCTAGTGTTTCAATGGGAACCGCGCATGATCACCAATCCCATCAACGGCACCATTACCCAGCTTATGCATCATCCGCAGCCGCCAGCGGTTCGTTCACCGTGGCCGTGGCCTGCGACCGTGCATCCAAGTATTGCGGCGATACCGGCTCAGGTTGAGACCAGCATCGACTCGGTGGCGAAGTACATTATGAAAGAAGAGTCAGACCCAACGTTACGCTTAAAAGCGGCCCATGACTACGTTCTGAAGCGATTGACCTACGACAAAAACGTTCTGACGACGGGCAATCGACCGCCTCAGGATGCCCAAACGGTTTTTCGCACTGGGGATGCAGTTTGTGAGGGTTATGCCAAGCTATTTCAGGCACTCGGTCAGGCAATGGGAGCAGAGGTGGTCTACGTGCGCGGAGATGTGCGCCGCGATTTTGCCCCCACCGATATTATTCCGACCCAGCTTAGGCTCAAAGACCTTGACTATAACTGGACCTACCATGCCTGGAATGCGGTGAAGGTCAACGGCAACTGGCAGTTGGTTGACACGACGTGGGACGATAGCGATCGCAACAATGATTACCAAGCCGACTATCTGATGCTGCCGCCGGTCGCGATGATTAGCAGCCATTTCCCAGATCTTTCGAGTTGGCAACTGTTAGAGAAGCCCATGAGTCATCGCGACTTTGAAGGTAGCCCGATTCTGTCACCGCAGTTTTTTGCAGAGCAGCTTGCTCTGATTTCACCCACACAGTACCAAACCAAAACGCAGCAAGCCGCATCGATCCAGATTCAGCAGCCGTCTAATTATGCCAATTTTATTGTGGCGGACTTTGAGCAGGTCAAGCAAAACGAATCTTCTTTTTGGGATGTTTTGCCTACCAAAAAGTCTTCATCCTCTGAGATCAGTCCCTGTCAAAGTCAAGTGAAAGGTCAAAGCACAACTCTATCGTGTTCATTTCCTGCTCCTGGCACCTATCAGGTGTTTATGTTCAGCCAAGGCCAGCAAAGCCATCCACTAGGGCAGTTGAAATTTGAGGTTTCTTAGGGCATAGAAAACAGTCCTTGCTGGTGAGCGGTTGCTGAAATGTTTACTGCATTGCAGGTCGCGATCGCGGATACTGCTCCATTAAGGCTCTCACCTGCTCAGCATGATAGGAGCTGCGGGTGAGAGGTGATGCCACAATCTGCAGAAAGCCCATCGCTTGTCCGGCAGCTTCCCAGACGGCAAACTGATCGGGATGAATGAAGGCATCAACACCCAAATGCTTGGCGGTAGGCTGTAGGTATTGACCAATGGTGAGAATATCACAGTCCACTTGGCGCAGATCATGCATTACGGCCTGTACTTCTGCGTTTGTTTCACTAAGGCCCACCATAATGCCAGATTTTGTATAGACCCAAGGTGCAAGTGCGCGGGATTTTTTGAGAAGATCGAGCGATCGCAAATAATCTCCCTGAGGACGGGTGCGTTTATACAGTCGAGGCACCGTCTCTGTATTGTGATTCAGAACGTCTGGCCCTGCGTCCAAAATAGTTGCCAGCGCGTCCCAATTCCCACACAAGTCTGGAATCAGAACTTCAATGGTAGTACCGGGGGAAGTTCTACGGATTTGTTCAATACAGCGCACAAACTGTGAGGCTCCGCCATCGGACAAATCATCACGATTGACTGCCGTAACGACTACATGATTGAGCTGCATTCGTCGGACAGCTTCAGCAAGGCGATCAGGTTCAGTAGGGTCGAGCGCCTGGGGTTTCTTTTCAAAGTCAATATCGCAGTAGGGGCAGGCGCGGGTACAGGCTGGTCCCATAATCAAAAAGGTCGCCGTGCCGTGATGAAAGCATTCACCAATATTGGGGCAAGAGGCTTCTTCGCAGACCGTGTTTAGCTCTAGATCCCGCAGGATTTCTTTGACGCTGCCCACTCGTTCCCATTGGGGGGCTTTGACTCTTAACCAGTCTGGCTTGACGACCACGGATATTCTACCCACTTTGTACTCAGGTTTAATTGTAAAGCAATCCTCACCGGCACTTCTTTTATGGAGACTTGCGCGATCGCCGAAAATCTTGCCACCAGATAAAGGCCAGTGTCACCACCGTTAGCGGAATCACAATCTGGCCGAGCACGGTACTAAAAATCGGCAACATATCGTGGTGAGCAGCAGCCATAATTAAGTAGGCTGTGTAGGCCACATAATATCCGATAAATAAGCCTCCCTCCCAGCGGCAAACCAAGTTACCGGTAAAGAAGATCGGGAAGCAAATCACCGCCACGGCAATCATGACCGGCATATCAAACCGCAGCGCAGAATTAGCGACTTGCACCCCGTTAGGACTTGCGATCGCAGCGATACCCAACACCGCCAAAATATTAAAAATATTGCTGCCGACGACATTCCCCACCGCGATATCTCGC
>JBAUJD010000203.1:0-2206 GCA_049683515.1 Thermosynechococcaceae cyanobacterium
GGGTAAAGCCCACCAGTGGGCTAGTTGGAGCAAAAAAGCGCCAATAGAGTGTCAGCCTCATCATGATCAGGGCCAAAACTGCCGTCATCAGACCCAGGTAAGTAGCCAGTCGGAGCGGCTTTCGAGAAAACCCCAAAATACTGTTAATTGCCAGTCCTAACGATTTGCGAAACGTATATTTGATCTCCCCCGCAAAGCGAGCGGGACGCTGGAACTTGACCGCTGTTTGCCGAAACACAACCCAGGCTCTAAGACAGCGAATATATCGATTTTTCTCAGGCATTTGATTGAGTAAATCGACGACCTGACGATCCATCAGGCAAAAATCGCCGGTATCGGTGGGTATCTTCACCTCTGAAAGGGTGTTGAGAATGCGATAGAACAGATAGGCTGTGCCCCGCTTGAGCCATCCTTCCTGCTGTCGTGAGATGCGCTGAGCATAGACCACCTGATAGCCCTGCTGCCAGCGCTCAATGAGTTCTAATACCAGTTCAGGCGGGTCTTGAAGGTCGCTATCCATCACAATAATGGCTTGACCTTGAACGAAGTGTAGACCGGCTGTGACAGCGGTTTGATGTCCAAAATTACGTGCTAAGCTGAGGTATCGAACGCGGGTATCGCTAGCCTGGAGCTGTCGCATTTGTTCTAAAGAGCGATCGCGACTGCCATCATCAATCAAAATGATTTCAGCCGGTGCCTCTAGTTTCGCCAGAGTTTCTTTAAGATGCGCATATAGTTCGGGGAGGTTGTCCTCCTCGTTGTAGACCGGAATCACAAATGAATAGGTTGGGGTGCTGGCTGGGTTAGAAGCAAGTGTCATAGATCATCAGAGCAGGGCAGGCGTTCACGGTGAGTTTCGTTGCAGAGTCTGCAGTCATGGGATGTAATTGTCTATGTCTTTAACCATACTCGTGGTTGATGATGACCCTACCATTTGTCTGACATTAACAGACTATTTAGAGCGTTCAGGCTATGGCGTTATCGTCGCTTATGACGGTCAGCAGGCATGGGATGCGGTGGAAAAATACCGGCCCCATTTAATTGTGACCGACATTAGAATGCCTCAAATGGATGGGTTTGAATTGATTCGTCAGGTGCGTAAGCAGCCCGCCTTTCGATTGTTGCCAGTTATTTTTCTCACCTCAAGAGCTGAGATTCACGATCGCATTCAAGGGTATCGGATGGGCTGTGATCTCTATCTGCCTAAACCCTTTGAACTAGATGAGTTAGGGGCTGTCGTCCGTAATTTGCTCGATCGCTCCCAGATGGTTCGCTCAGAGCTGCACACGCAGTCTCAGCCAATTGCCGATGTCCGGCTAGACTTGACGCCCCGTGAACAGGAAGTGTTGGTGCTACTTACGGAGGGGTTGTCTAACGCACAGATTGGCGATCGCCTCCATCTGAGTCCCCGCACCATCGAAAAATATGTCAGTAAGCTCCTGCAAAAAACAGAGACCCATAACCGTGCTGAGACCGTTCGGTATGCCCTCGATCATCACCTTGTCGATAGTGGCGGCATTTATGGGGATGCGGGGGGTAACCTGCCTAAGTCAAGTAACGTAGTAGACCTGCACAGGCATCGGAGAGCAGATCAATCACATAGGTAAACCCTGACGGGCCACCATAATAGGGGTCTGGAACATCTTGATCTTGATAGTCGGTGCAGAACTCACACATCTTTCTAACTTTATGGCGATAGTCACCCTTTCGATCTAGCGCCAGGATGGTGTCGTAGTTGTCCTGGTCCATTGCCAGGATTAAATCAAATGCTTCAAAGTCGTTGACCTCAAATTTGCGGCTGCGGCTGGTGAGCTTGATGCCCTGTTGAAGTGCGGCGGCTGACATGCGGCGGTCGGCAGGCTCGCCAATATGGAACCCACTGGTGCCTGCTGAGTCACAGATAATGGCTTGGCTTAAACCTGATTTTTCAATCAAGTGGTTCATGATTCCTTCGGCAGAGGGAGAGCGACAGATATTACCGAGACAGACAAATAAGAGCTTTTGCGGCATGGATGCTAGTTGTCCTCTAAGAGCAGGTCTACCTTACTTTCGATGACGTTGAGTTGTCTGAGGATAGTGGGGCGATCGTCGTCAAGGCTGACTAATAATCGGGCAATGCCCTCCTGGGTGGCCGCCAGTCGGGTCATTGCTTCATTAAGAACCCGTGATGATTCTTGTTGAGTGGCGACGAGTTGTGTAATATCTC
>JBAUJD010000204.1:0-5032 GCA_049683515.1 Thermosynechococcaceae cyanobacterium
GCATGGACGTTTGACGAACGGCCAATCAAGGTTAGCCTCAACTTGGCAAAAGTACGCGGATCCCAGGTGAAGTCGAGTTATAGTAGTTCTAGACTCTTCAGGGCATAGCGCTAGCATGATGATTCGAGAGCAAATTAAAGCTGAAATTGATAATCTTGACGATAAAGATTTAGACGAACTCTATAACCTGATCAAGGATTTTGTTCAAATAAAGCTGGCACCATCGGGTAACGAAACTTTTATGTCAAGACTCAAGCAGATTGAGATTGATGCTCCTGAAGATTTCTCCACTAATCTAGATCAATACATGACTGAAGGTCAGCAGATTGAATAGGGTTTTCGTCGATACGCTTTTTGTGATCGCATTGATTAATCCACGTGACCAATACCACTCGATAGCTTTGGGTTTAGCCGAGGTATATGAAGGGTATCCCCTCGTAACCACTGAAGGAGTCCTGCTAGAGATTGGCAATGCCCTAGCCCGACGCTTCAAAAGCCAAGCGATCGCGATTATCGATGAATTTAGGCAGTCTGAGGAAGTTGAGATTGTTACTCTAACCGAATCGTTATTTGACAAGGGATTTGTACTGTACAGAACGTACAGCGATAAATTTTGGGGTTTGGTCGATTGTATCTCTATGATTGTCATGCAAGAGGCCGGTGTTGATTGTGTACTAACATTTGATCAACACTTTTCTCAAGCAGGATTTAAGGCACTCATACGAGATGAGTCATAGATATGCCGACGCCTTTTGACGCCACGGCTGCTCAGCAGCGCATTGACCAGTTTTGGCAACTCTCTGCAAGTTTTGGCATGGAGCGTAATGCTTACCACAACTATCTTAACGAGATTGTCAGCGATCGCTATGCCTTAATCAAAGGGCTGCAGCTTTTGCGCGATGAACTTCAGTTGGCCGCCACCAGCGATACCGAGATGCAAGCCTGTGGCGCAGATCTGAGTCTGCCCAGTGTGGTGACAACCTTGGCCTATACCAATTGTGGCGATCGCATCCACCAGGGCGAAGCCACCAAACGCTATCGAGATGTCGTGGCCTCTCGCTTTGCTACCCTTTCAGAGATCGGAGAACTAAAGCTAGAAGCCTTTTTCCCGGCGGGGGGCGGTACGGATAATGGCGCAACCCTCGCCCATGTGACGGTGGCCCATCAACTTGATCCCAGCCTGCGGCAGCGCCTCTACGCGGGTAATCCCCAATCGATGGCGTTGGTCGCCATCGACCTTAAAACCCATGTGGGTCGTTTGCGAGATGGCAATCAAAAACGGACCTATGGCAAAACCAGAGAGTCTCCCTGGCGAGAACCTCGAGCTGCCTGCGGAGCGATCTCCGAAACCCTCAATCACTATCAGCCTCACAACATCATTCACCGCAGAATTAGAGATGATCTAGGAGAGCAAAACTTTCAATATCTCGCCCAGCAAGAAATTCTGACCGATGACGGTATTGACATCACCATGGCTGTCGCTGCTGCGATCGTCGCGATTCGAGGCATTCGGAATACCGCAATGGCGCTCACCCAAGAGCTAGATGAGCGAGGGTTGGCCCATTTGACCGCCAGTACAACCGTGAATCGGCCCTCGCGAGATGACCTCGTCATCTATTTAGCTCGGGCAACTGTATTTGACGGGCAGGTTCGTTTGCAGTGTCTCGGAACCCATGCCGAAAAATATAGTGGCAAACTGGTTAGCTATGCCGGTGAGCGGCGGTTGCAATTGGTTTACAACAATCTCGACTGTGATCATCTACCGGTTGAGGTTATTTCTTATCCTGTTAAATCTTCAGGGCTATAACTCAAGTCGCACTAGCGATAGTTGAGGTCTATGAACTAAGATTGCAATATTTGATATCTCTGCAAGCTTTTATTATTTAGCCTATATTGCTTTCACCTGGGGTACATTCAGCATCCCTAAATTAAAGCTGATTCATCGACACGTAACTAATTCTAGGACGTAAATACAGGACATGGTTTCTATAAAAAAATGTCTGCTTACAGGCATTACAGGGCAAGACGGGTCTTATTTGAGTGAACTCTTGCTTGAAAAGGGTTACGAGGTCCACGGTATTATTCGCCGAACCTCGACCTTCAATACAGATCGCATCGATCATCTGTACGAAGATCCCCATAGTGAACAAGCCAAGCTGTTTCTGCACTATGGCGATCTCTGTGATGGCACCACCCTACGCAGCATTCTCGAAGAAGTTCAGCCCATCGAAATCTACAACCTGGGCGCTCAATCCCATGTGCGGGTAAGCTTTGATGCCCCTGAATACACCGTCGATGCCGTCGGTATGGGCACCCTTAGACTACTAGAAGCCATCCGCGACTATCGAAAACGCACTGGCATTAATGTTCGGTATTACCAAGCCGGTTCTTCTGAGATGTTTGGCAAGGTGCAGGCCGTACCCCAGTCAGAAACAACGCCCTTTTATCCCCGCAGCCCCTATGCCTGCGCCAAGGTGTATAGCCACTGGCAAACCATTAATTATCGTGAGTCCTACGATATGTTTGCCTGTAACGGCATTTTGTTCAATCATGAGTCTCCCCGTCGAGGCGAGACTTTTGTGACTCGAAAGATTACGCGAGCGGTGGCGCGCATTCTAGCAGGGCAACAGAAAAAGCTTTACATGGGTAACCTTGACGCTAAGCGGGATTGGGGCTATGCCAAAGACTATGTCAAAGCCATGTGGCTGATGCTCCAGCAGGAGAAGCCTGATGACTATGTGGTCGCCACGGGTGAAACCCACTCTGTTGAAGAATTTTTAGAGCTGGCCTTTGGTCGCGTCAACCTCAAGTGGCAAGATTTCGTTGCCTTTGATGAACGCTATTTACGCCCCACAGAAGTTGATCTCTTAATTGGCGATCCAACTAAGGTAAAACAAACCCTAGATTGGCAACCCAGCATTACATTCCCAGAGTTAGTGCAATTGATGGTAGATGCAGATTTACAGGCGCTGGGTCTGAAATCTCCTAACGCTGATCCCTCTAAAGCAATGATTGATGATAGAGCCACCGTCCGGGAAACCAATGGTGTACGCGCAACATAAAACTTCTGCTGAGTCATTCTAGTGACCCTTTCTCTTAAACGTCGCTCAACAGGATCAAGGATCAATGGAAACAACGGCCAAGATTTATCTCGCAGGCCATCGAGGGTTAGTGGGAAGTGCGGTTCTGCGTGCTTTGGAGGCGCAGGGATACAGCAATATCGTCACGGCAACGCACAGTGAGCTAGATCTGACGCGCCAAGATGCGGTGGAGGCTTTTTTCGCTGAGCACAAGCCTGACTATGTCATCCTCTCGGCGGCTAGGGTTGGCGGCATTCAAGCGAACAATACCTATCGAGGTGAGTTCCTCTATGACAATTTGATGATTGAGGCCAATGTTATTCATAGTGCCTATCAGCACGGGGTCAAAAAGTTGCTGTGTCTAGGCTCTTCTTGCATCTATCCGAAGCTCTGTCCGCAGCCGATGGCAGAGTCAGCGCTGCTGACGGGCCTGCTGGAGCCGACTAATGAACCCTATGCTATTGCAAAAATTGCGGGCCTCAAGCTCTGCGAAAATTATTCCCGACAGTACGGCGTCAACTATATCTCAGCAATGCCGACGAATCTCTATGGCATTAACGATAATTTTGATCTCGCCAACTCCCATGTTCTGCCAGCCCTGATGCGGAAGTTTCATGAAGCGAAGCTGCAGGGCGATCCCTCAGTAACGGTTTGGGGGACAGGAACACCGATGCGAGAGTTCTTATTTGTTGATGATCTTGCCGATGCACTGGTCTTTTTAATGCAGTCCTATGATGATCCTGAGTTTGTGAATGTGGGTACGGGGCAAGAGGTTTCTATTAAAGCGCTAGCGCTAATGATTAAAGCGGTAGTCGGTTTCGAGGGAGAACTGATCTTTGATACTACTAAGCCCGATGGTACACCCCGCAAGCTTTTAGATCTATCGAAGCTGGAGAAAACGGGATGGAAAGCGAAAACAACGCTCAAAGAGGGACTTGAACAAACCTATCAATGGTTTATCCAAAACTCTGAACAAATTCGCGGCAAATCTATGAGTTAGACCCACGCGGATCTAGGGTGTCTCGTAGGGCATCACCGAGGAGATTAAAGGATAAAACTGTAATCACAATCAATGCTGCTGGGGGCCATACCAGCCAGGGCTGCAGGGCCAAGATGGAGGCATTGGTCGCTAGCGAGAGCATGTTTCCCCAGGAGGGATCGGGCTGCTGGATGCCTAAGCCAATGAGGCTGAGAACTGATTCTGCCACGATGAAGCTGGGAATGGCTAGGGTGGCAGAAATAATCACGTAGGTCGCGGTTTGGGGTAGCACATGGCGAATGATGATGTACAGCGGCTGTCCACCCATTGCTTTGGCCGCTTGCACAAAGTCTAGTTCTTTGATGGAGAGCACCTGCCCCCGAATCACCCGCGCGAGGCCCGACCAGCTAATGAAGGAGGTGATCAAGACGATGAGGAGGAAGCGATCGCTACTCGAGATTCCGGGCGGCAACACCGATGCCAAGGCCACCAACAGATAAATACTGGGAATAGTCATCAACACCTCGACCAATCGCATCGTGATCGTATCGGTCCAGCCCCCTAAATAGCCGGACAATCCGCCGATCAGCATCCCTAGCGGGAAGGAAATGAGCACGCCCACCAAGCCGATACTCAGACTAATGCGTCCGCCAAACAGCAAACGGCTGAACTGATCGCGGGCTTGCTGATCGGTGCCCAGAAGATTGAGCTTGCCCTTGCCCAGGGTGCCAAAAAGATGGCGATCGCAACTCACCCCTGGCAATAGAGTGACGGTCTTGATATTGGGGTTAGAGAGCGATAAGCGCATGGGGAGCGGGAGCTGCAGTTGAGCAATGCGGTAGGGTGTCCCCTTCGCAAATAACCGAATCGGAGAGGGCTGAGCTATATCAACAACCAGTTTTCTATTCCCGGTCTTGATATCAATGGGGCTGAGGGTCGTGGGATAAACGTGGGGACCCATCCAGTCTTTAGT
>JBAUJD010000205.1:0-3332 GCA_049683515.1 Thermosynechococcaceae cyanobacterium
TTCCTGGCCCCTACTACTACCCCGGACTCTCAGATCTCCCCTTAGAAACCTATCGGGAGACCTGGGAAAAACTTGAGGCCCAAGGGTTAGAGCGTCTCCAGATCTATCAAACGCAGGCCATGCTGCATAGCGTTTCCACAGAATATACGCAAACGTCTGGTAGCCCCGGTCGAACCATCTGTGACTTAGCTCAACACTGGGAAGCCGATCTCATTTTGATGGGGTGCCGGGGTCGGGCGGGCCTGAGCCAGCTTGTTCTGGGCAGCGTCAGCAACGATGTGATGCATCACGCCCCTTGCTCTGTTCTAGTGGTCAAGAAACCCAGTCCTCAGTCGCCCTCGATAGACCATGCCCCTGACGCTCATCTTTCTCAATCACAATTGGCAGGTTGGCAGTAAGGAGGTTCTGCTCGGCAGCGTTAGCAAGTATGTCTCAGACCATGCCCCTTGCTCTGTCAGGGTCATTCGTACTAAACCCTAGGCCGATGTGTCCGATGCAGCCTGAGCCAAGCGTTCAAATGATTTCAATTCGCTTACAGACCTTTGCGACGAGGTAAAGCATACCAGTCTTGGCGGGCTAGG
Organism: Thermosynechococcaceae cyanobacterium; assembly: GCA_049683515.1. Taxonomy (GTDB): domain Bacteria; phylum Cyanobacteriota; class Cyanobacteriia; order Thermosynechococcales; family Thermosynechococcaceae; genus RCC1774. Next base: position 582 of record JBAUJD010000205.1, read on the forward strand.
CCAATCAGCCCCGAACCCTGTCTTGAGCACATTACGATTTTTCAAGGATGGGTACTTAGCGTTGAAACAGGATGTAGTATCTGACGATCAGAAGCTCCCGTAGTAAAAATGAGAGTCATGAGTTTTGAATGTTGAGTTTTGAGTGAGTTGATTCATTCACAACTCACAACCGATTTAATTTTGTCCATCAACCTAGCCCAAATGATTGAGCATATGACCATTCAAAATCTTGCCCCCCGTTTCTCTCAGTTGCCTCAGGTGGTTGCGATCGCAACCCTCACCACTCTCTTCAGCGTCGTCGGACCACAGTGGGCTTCAGCGGAGACCGTCCTTGAAAAGGTGGCCCGCACGGGCACGCTGACTGCCGGGACAAATAAGAATGCTCTGCCCTTTGCCTTTGCCGATCAACAAGGGCAACTGCAGGGGTACTCCATCGATATGCTCAAGCAGATCCAGGCCCAGCTCAGCAAAGAACTCGGCAAAGAGATTGAACTGAAACTCGTTGCCCTAGCCCCTGAAGACCGGATCCCCACCATCATTAAGGGCGATGTCGATATTGTCTGTGATGCGAGTAGCTTCACCTGGGATCGAGCCAAGCAAATTGATTTTTCAGTGAGCTATGGGTTAACCGGAACTCGATTGCTCGTTAAAAAGGGAACGGAAGCCTGGAATGCAGAGGCTCTGGTCGGTAAGCGAATTGCTGCGATCGCCACCACCACAAACGAACTCGCCATTCGTCGCGCCCAGCCCCAGGCAGAACTGGTGTTGGTCAAAGACCATGATGCTGGTTATGCTGCAGTACAGCAGGGTAAGGTGGACGCCTTTGCCGCCGATGGCATTTTGATTGAGGGGTGGCTCCAAACCATCAAAAACCCTGAAGACTTTACGGTCGCTGGATATTTTTCGAGGGAAGGCATTGCCTGCATGATGCCTGAAAATAACTCTCAATTTGTCGATCAGGTGAACTACTCACTGGTGCGCTTTATGGAAGGGTATCTCGAAGGGAAAGAACCCTACGTTGCCACCTTCGATCGCTGGTTTGGGCCTGACGCTCAAGTTCCCCTCACCCAAGATTTACGAGAATTAGTCCAAGAAACCATGCAGTTGATGATCGACCTTAAAGAAGAAATTCCTGAAGCTGAACTGTAATGGTGTCACATTGAAGAAAAAATCGTAGTACAAAATTCGATGTACCGTAAGGCTCACAACATCCTCATATTGTCCGTCTATTGTCAAATTGAAGAGTAAAATCTCGAACTCACTTGAGACGAACTCCTCACTTTAATCGTGATCAGACTGAATGTCGTTTTGAAGAGATGAGCCATGACCACCCAAGAAGCAGGACGTTTCTCTGTGCAGTCCATAGGCGAAGCAGCCCGACGTCTGCTGCAGTTTGTCACCCAACCGGCCCTACGCATTTTTGGCCCCAACGAAGATGACTATCCCGAAGTGGGCGTACAGCCCTATGAGGGGGATGTGGCGGATAAAGATCTAAGTTAAAAAGTTTTGAGTTTTAAGTTATGAGTTGATCGACTTACTTAAAACTCAAAACTTTCCTATCCCCACCGTGGAGGCATTATGGCTATCGCTCAAGATCGTCTCAAAGCCTATGTCGAGCTGATTCAACGGTTACTCTCCTGTCCTACCGGCGAAGAGTGGATTTTGTTGCGACAAAATGAGCATCTGGTGAATGCTGAGTTTATTCAGGTCATGGAGCAGGTGGCGGCTCAGGTGACGGTAGAGGGGCATACCCAAGCGGGGACGTTTCTCCACAACTTGGCAGCTCAACTCCACCATATTTTGATTAAAGAACTAGAGCCTCCAGCTAAAAAGAGTGAGGAGGATCAGATCTATCGAGACTTGATTCAATCGCTGGTTGATCGCCCTAGCAAAGCAGCGGATCTATTGACGGACCGCAGCGATTTGATTGGCCCAGAACTCGTCCATTGGCTCAAGCTAGAGGCGACTGAAAAAATGCAGCAGGGGGATCAGGAAACAGCTCATTTCCTCAAAAATTTGGCAGAGGAACTTAATCGAGTCTGGTTAGAGGCCCATGCATTTCAGCCGCCCGTCAATCTCAATAAAAAGACCCACCCTCCCGCCAAACCAGAGCCTCAAGCAATGCCACTGTCGGCGGTCACATCAAAGGCTGTGACCCCAAAAACGCAACAAACTGGGGCTAAGACCACAGAGGGGCTGGGCCTAGAGGAGGTGGTCAGTCAGTTGGGTGCGATCGCAACGGCCCTCACCCATTTAAGCGCTAGCCTAAGACCCCAGCCCCCAGATCCGCTGTGGTACATGGATGCCCTAGAGAGAGCCGCAGCCTCTAACTGGGTGCTATCGACCACTGAAGTGGAAGAACTGATCGGCGTCAAACCCCACTGCAATGCTGAGGGTCTCTATCAACGGGGCCAATGGGTCTTTAACAAAGCCGGGAAAATTGGCACCCAAACGGCTTGGCAGGTGAGCAAGACCAGCATCAGCTCACCGACGACAGGCGCAGAGAACAGATGAACAAAAGTGAGGAGAAAGCCATGCAGCCTTCATGGAGTCGGGGCTTGTCCAAGCTGCCCCAGCGATTACTGGCGATCATACTGGCGATCGTTGCCTCCCTAGGATTAAGTGGCGGAACCTGGACTATCAGCAATGCATCGACGCTGATTGCGTACCTGCCGCCGGGTGATGCCGTCACTAACCCTAATGCACTGCTGCGTCAAGCGCTGCCGCTGGACAATCCAGCGATGCTAGAGG
>JBAUJD010000206.1:0-2373 GCA_049683515.1 Thermosynechococcaceae cyanobacterium
AATCCAATGTCTGACGATTTCAAAAACAACTATCCAGTTTCTCCTGCCAAAATTGGTAATCAAGATGGATATCGCTTACCTCGCGCTTTTTCTAAAGATCATCCTGAATTGGTTGGTGCTAGCGGTCATGTTGAAGTTTTGGATGAGAACACACTATTAGTTCGCCTGAATCCTGTTGAGAAAACAGAAGAAGATAAAGATGATGTGATGATGAGTTTGTTTCTAGATTTTTTGATGAAGTCTGCTATTGAAGAGCCTAACTCTCTTGTGGCATATACAGAAAATATGAGTCAGAAAGCAAATGAGTTGTTGGCAGGGGTAGAGATCGATGAAGATTAATGGGTGGACGATCTTGTTTCATCCATTGTTCAACGATCAATGGCAGCAATTACTTAATTTGGTTAAATCCCTGCGATCACGTTTGTCTCAAGAAGACTTTGTTCAACATCCACAAGTCAAATTGTTTAAAGCAGTTACCGTTGGTATCGAAGAAAAAATACCAATTGACCCTTTGGCTTCATATTTCGCTTTAAGAAAACCTTTGGATAAGTATAGTCGTCTCAAGAAGATGGGTCTGCCTAGTCGCTATCGTCTTTTCTTCAAAGTATTTCCACGACAAAAGGCAATCGTTATTTTGTGGCTGGGTTTTCCTCGTAAGGAAGGGGATAAAAAAGACTGCTACCGTGTATTTGCCAAGATGGTTAAAAAAGGGCAATTCCCTCTCTCACTAAAGGATCTTATTGATTCGGATAATGAATAATGGGCAGGAAAGCTAATCCAGTATGTCTCTATTGTGCCAAGAACTACCGCACAGAAGATGAGGCAAAACAGAAACACCCTGAATGTTATGTCGGTCACAACTGTCGAATTAAGCGAGGTCGTTTAAGAAATCCTGGCAAAGTCAATGCCAAACGTCGTCAAAATAATGCTCGGAAAAAAGGGATTGCCACCATCGAGCCGATATTGCCCGAAGCATATCGGGCTGAATTAGAAATTTACGGTAAGGAAAATCAATTGGTTCATGCGATCGCTCTTAAAATATACCAAGGTAATAAACTTTCCCATCAAATGCTACCGCAACATACCCAAGAACTCAGACAGCCAGAACTTGAAGCTTATATCCGAAATCTCTTAGATCATTTGTCAACAGAGTATGGGATTGACTGTTTTGGTCTGATTTACTGGCTTAATCCTGATGATTGTCCTGTATGCAATCAAAACTACTAATTTTAAAATATGCCACGATACTAGACCATTCAACAGTCTGATGACACAATTTCTCCTCAACGACTGCTCTTACACAATCAATCTCATAATCTGAAAGCATCTTCTTCAAATGCGATCAATAGCTGGAGCGAACTAGATTTGTCTCACCCTCAACAAACCAATGTTGAATCAGTTTTGGGGTAATTAGCATTGAAGTTATTGACGGTTCTAGTTCTAGCTCAACTTCTAGTCCAGCTTCTAACAAATTTTGTTTGAGGCTAATACCATCCTAATTAACCATAGGATCTTCCTCGTTTTGGTAAATGGCTTCTTCAGCTAGCTTGAGCTTTGACCACAACTCAGATGGTAGCCAATTTGGTTGGAGGAGATTATAGACTCTTTGATTATGGATGGGGACTGTTTCAACCAAGATTAATACACCTGTTTTATTCAGCCAGGGAATTAGCTGGCTGATGATACTGACCTTATCTAATTCTGACATCAAAGCATTACGTCCCATAATCTTGTCAAATCGAATATCTCGATTGTGCTGTTCTAAAATACTTGGCAAGTCAGGCAGACTCGCAATTAAGACTTGAGGGCGCAATCCTAAAAGATACCGCTTCGCATATAGTTCAGGCATCATAGCTGCCTGCTGGTTTAATTTCTCTGCTTCAGTTTGATTTCTAACGCAGGCATATACTTTACCTTCAGGAACTTGTCTTAACGCTTCCCAGGTAAGTAGATCACTTCTCGTATTTAGATCGAGAATTACATGATGTCGTTGAGGTTGGGCGATGGCAAATAGGCGATCTCGAATTTGTCCGAGTTGTATGTCCTGTTTGATTAATAGTTTGCTGCAACCATTGTTCAATCTGCTGATTGACTTCTCCATAGGTCAACATCTCTAATGAAGGAATATGTTTACCTTCTATCTGAGCGCTTAGCTGTGCCTCTCTGTTTCTCGCCACCTGAGTTCTAATCTCTTTTTCCTTGCCCATCTCTGAGGGTTGATAGAAAACTCTTCCCTGTAAACTACTCTGACTTTTCCCGTTAAGTCTGAAACGAAGGCGAGGAAGGGATTATAGGCTTGAGGTAATTTTCAGGTATAGTAGAGAAAATTTAAAGAGTGCAGGTCAACAAATGTTGGAGTGGTGGGTCAAAAAT
>JBAUJD010000207.1:0-2949 GCA_049683515.1 Thermosynechococcaceae cyanobacterium
AGTCCACTGTATTTATTGCCGAAGCTACGGAAGCCTACGCTGATGATCTATGCGGCAGATGATCCGATGTTTGACCCGACACTCATCCCTGATCTACAGAATATTTGCGCCCAGAATCCGGCGATTGATCTAGTGCTGACGGACCACGGGGGACATGTGGGGTACTTAAACAGTGCAATAGGGCAGCGCAGGAATGGGGATTGCGATTCTTGGTGGGCCTGGAATCGAACAATGGAGTGGTTTGAGCAACAGCCCCTACCTTGAAGATATCTGTTCAAGACTTTCCTTTTTTATAGCAGGAAGGGGCTGATTTCTAAAATCAGGATATTGAGCATCCACTTGATGAGCTTTTTTGACCATTGAGTCAAAGTTACGGCTGGTAACCTCTAAGTCTCTAAAAATCTGCTGTGGATCGAAAAGATGGGTATTAGGAAGCTTTTTCCCCAGTGCTTTAAGAACTAAACCCATAGGCACGTTAATCTCTGCCTGGAGCTGGAGGTAGCGGGCAAAAACCGGCGCAAAGGCACTAAGAATCGAACCGATTCCACCCCGAGGTTGATACCAACCAATGTAATAGAGTCCTTTATAGTCATCAAGAAAGCAGCCTTCATAGCATTCGACAACCGAGCCTCGTATCCGCTGCAGCTCTGGAGATAGAAACGGATAGGCAACATAGTAGCCCGTCGCACAAATGATTAGATCGAACGCTTCTCGACTGCCATCTGTAAATTCTACTGACCCCCCATCTAACACACGTACATCGGGTTTTGGCCTAATTCGACCATGCTTGAGGTAGTAGGGCACCTCACTATTGATAGTAGGGTGTTTCTCAAAAATGCGATGCTTAGGCTTAGGCAGGCCATAGCTTTCATATTTGCCAAACGTAAAACGAATCAGGAGGTACGCCATCAGACGTTGATACCAACCTGGGCTTCTACCTTTCTTGCTAGCATCAGCCACAGGAACACCTGCAAAGGTTTTCGGAATAAACCAAGGCGAATCGCGCATACTCAAGACACATTTAGATCCCACACGAGCGGCTTCGGCGGCTAGATCACAGGCTGAGTTGCCTGCGCCAATGACGAGAACTCGTTTGCCATACAGCTGTTGGGGGCGCTTGTAATCTTTAGAGTGAATGATCTCTCCTTTAAATTCCCCCTCAAATTCAGGAAGCCGCTTACACCAGTGATGCCCATTACACATCACCACACCTTGATAGATCCGTTGTTCTTGATTGGCGAAGGTTACTTCCCAGAGATTATTTTCTATGGGACGGACATACGTAATCTGACGGTTCAGTTCAATCGGTTCTCGCAGCTCAAAAAAATCGGCGAAAGCATTAATATAATCCCGCATATTCTGGGCGCTGGGAAAATCAGGATACTCTTCCGGCATCGGGAAATTTGTAAACTGAGTAATTCTGCGGGAGGAAATAATATGAGCTGTTTCGTAAACGCCATGATACCAATTGCCGCCGATCGCATCGCTGGCATCCACCTGGTCGTAGAGAATACCCGCTTCTTTGAGCGCCTGAGCGATTCCCAAGCCTGAGAAGCCAGCACCGATGATTAAGTGCTTGTGGGCCGTTTCCCAGATTTTTTGAGGATTGCCAGAAATACTCATTAACTAGAATGGCTCGTTTAGGTTATTTGCTGTCCTGCACTGAGGCGTATCTCAGGAACTGTGTTTTGACTGTCTTTGCAACTGTTGGCTAATCACATCACCACTCCAACGCATTAGTCCAGGAACATACCGGTGCAGACGAGTTAGCACCTTTGCTGCCATATCAGGGAAAATTTCGGCTTGGTTTCCTTTAATTCCTTGAAGGGTTGCCTGCATGACTTTGCGGGGATCTGTCGTCAGCCAGTCTGGCCAGTTTGAGTTGCCTTGAGCTAAAGTGCCAAAGCTATCTGAACGTAGAATCGGCGTCCGACTAAAAAAGGGATAAACTGTCGTAACTCTAACGTTAAAAGCCTTAACGTCGTTTCGCAACCCCTCACTAAAGCCCCGCAACCCAAATTTACTGGTGGAATAGTGGGTCAAGCCAGCGGTCGCCGCCCAACCGGCCACCGACGAAATATTAACGATATGCCCCCGACGCCGCGCCATCATATCAACCATAAACAGGCTACTTAACCGCATAGGGGCAAGGAGGTTGACCTGCATCATTGTTTCCCAGCGGTCTGTCGGTGTTTCATCCATGCGTCCGTATACGGCGACTCCTGCATTATTGATCAATACGTCTATGGGGAGATTAAGAGCTTTCACCTGCTCAAAAAGGGAATGACACCCCTCTGATGTGGCAAGATTCGCGGTAATGCTGGGGAGCAGCTCTCCTTCTGTGGCGTGGCCTTTTAAGGTCTGAGCCTGTTGTTCTAATAAAGCTGCATCAAGATCGGTACAGATCACTTGACTCCCTGCAGCCAACAAGAGCTGGGTTAGCTCTTGACCAAAACCACCTGTTGCGCCCGTCACTAGCACAACAGCTTTATTTAAATCGGTCATGTTTAGACCAAAGAAGAATGTGATTAGATTGTACGAGATGTCTGCACATCCCTGGCTCATTCGACCAAGCGCATCATCCTGCCAGCAAAAAGCCCCCACCCAGAGGGCAGAGGCTTTTTGTTTATTATGTAAAGTCCCTTCGGAACCAACAGCATCCATACCCCTGAGATGGTTTTTAGGTCTGCCGGTTTGCGCCTTGCCCTTTCGGAACAAGTTGCCATTTCGGGGACTCGGCTGGGCTTATGCGGGGGGTATGACAGCCCAATGAATCTATCTTAATCTCCTGCAATCTGGAAGATAACCGAGAAATTACAGAGATTTGATGATTTTTTTTCGTCCATCAGCCTTGAGCAGATCATGCTAGCCTCGACGGGAATGGAGAGATCTTAAAAGAGCTGATGCTTTCAAGCCGGACCGTGAACAACGGTGAGACGAGAACAAAGT
>JBAUJD010000208.1:0-4904 GCA_049683515.1 Thermosynechococcaceae cyanobacterium
GATTTAGGGTGAGGGCCATACAGTGTTTTGTCGAAAGTGGGATGCTCCCGATGTTAGTTATGACTAACCGATATTTTAGACGAATCCTCAGAAGTTTATTTTATGAGTTCTCGATTTTTTCGTTTGCCTCAATTTAGTAGTGCTGATGATATTTGGCAGCCCAAGCGAGGTCTTAATCAATGGATTGAAACAGCTTTTAAGACCGTTTTTGCTGCCTTTGCTTTAATCTCAATTCTCACTACCTTTGGAATCGTCTCTACCCTGATTTTTGAAACCTGGGAATTTTTCCATGAAGTTTCAATCTTCCGTTTTTTAACAGAGACTCAATGGACGCCGCTATTTCCCAATGATTCTCAATTTGGAATTATAGTGTTGGTCAGTGCAACCTTTATGACATCCTTGATTGCACTATGCGTCGCCCTTCCGTTAGGGCTTTTAGCGTCAATTTGTCTGAGTGAGTATGCCCCATCCAAGGTTCGCCAATGGCTCAAACCAATGCTTGAGATATTGGCAGGCGTACCAAGCGTTGTCTATGGCTACTTTGCGCTATTATTCGTTACCCCTATCCTCCAAGCCGTTATCCCAGAGTTGAAAGTCTTTAACGCCCTCAGTGCGGGCCTAGTTATGGGGATTTCAATTTTACCTCTGGTCGCTTCTCTGAGTGAGGACGCCATTTATGCTGTACCTCAAAGTCTTCGTCAAGGTGCCTACGCGCTAGGGAGTACAAAGCGGGAAACCATTACAGGTGTTGTATTGCCTGCGGCTCTATCCGGTATTGTGGCTTCTTTTGTTTTGGCAATATCAAGAGCCGTCGGTGAAACCATGATTGTCACTATTGCCGCAGGCGCTAGCCCCACCTTAACCTTTGACCCTAGGGTTCCGGTTCAAACCATGACCGCTTTTATCGTCCAGGTTGGTTTAGGGGATGCACCCACTACGTCTTTGGCATTTAAAACCATTTTTGCGGTGGGCATGACCTTATTCGTAATCACTTTTGTACTCAATATAGTGAGTTTCTCTCTGGTCCGTCGTTTTCAAGAGAAGTATGAATGAAATCGACAGAACCCTATAGCTTTACTAACTTACCAGTTCTATCAGACAATCTTTTTCAACCCAATTTTAAAAGACGACATGCCTTAGATCGCCTATTTGAGCTACTGACTTGGCTCGCAATTTTCACAGGGCTTTTTATCCTTTTTTTACTGCTGTTTGATGTTTTTAAAGACGGCTTCCATCGCCTGAACTGGCAATTTATCAGTAGCTTCCCCTCACGCAAGCCTGAAGAAGCCGGGATTTTATCTGCGATAGTGGGTAGTATTTGGCTCCTTGGCGTGACTGCCGCCCTTGCATTCCCGATTGGCGTTGGGGCCGGTATTTTCTTAGAGGAGTTTGCTGTAGATAATTTCTGGACCCAAATCATTGAAATTAACATCAGTAATCTTGCCGCTGTTCCTTCAATTATCTATGGATTACTCGGCCTCCAGGTTTTTTCTCGACTACTGAAGCCCCTAACAGGGGGGCCAACGATATTGACTGGGGGCATGACGCTGGCGCTGCTTGTCTTGCCCATTATTATTGTGGCGACGAGGGAATCCTTGCGAGCGGTTCCTGATAGTTTGCGGCAGGGCGGGTTTGCCGTTGGTGCAACCCGGTGGCAGGTGGTTCGCGACCTTGTGCTGCCCCAAGCCATTCCGGGTATTTTAACCGGTACCATTCTGGCTTTATCGAGAGCCATCGGCGAAACTGCGCCCTTAATCTTTATCGGGGCTTTAGCCTTTATCGCTTTTTTGCCTCCTTTTTCGTTGGAAGGTCTACAAACAGACTTCACGGTACTCCCTATTCAAATTTATAACTGGGTCTCACGCCCTCAACCTGAATTTCATGACAATGCAGCCGCAGGCATCATTGTTCTCATGGCCTTGCTGTTAACAATGAATACCGTGGCAATTATCCTGCGAAATAAATTTCAGAGCGAACGCCTGTAGTTTCAAAGCGCCTATAGTTCAACAGACAGACAACCGTTACTTAACTTAGTTTTAATTCAATCTCGCACTTGCCTTAACCAAGTTCAGCAATGGTTTCAGGTATTGTATCTTAGTGAGTCTTCTCTTCAAGAAACTCCAGTAATGACAGCAACGATCTGGAGTCACTGTGTCCACTATCTATACTTTTATGGCTAAGGGTGGCCCCGTCATGATCCCCATTATGGGGTTGTCGGTTTTCACGCTTGCCTGTGCCTTGGAGCGTTCTATTTTTTGGATTCGGCTTCTCAGCCAAGAGCAGCGCATTTTTCAAGATGTGTTAGACGCGGCCCGCTGCAGTTTAGATGAAGCGGCTGCGATCGCAAAACATGCTCGCTTTCTACCGATTGGCCGCTTTCTGTTGGCCCCTTTGCGACTGCAGCGGCCCTCACCAGAAACCTTTCGGCTGGCCTTAGAAGCCGCTGCAGACAAAGAATTTGTCAAAATGAATAAGGGGAACAAGCTACTGGAGACGATTGTTGCCGTTGCCCCCCTTTTAGGTTTGCTGGGTACGGTAACGGGCTTAATTAATACCTTCAGCAGCCTTAATATTGGCGGTGGCGGCTCTACAGAGCAGGCCACCAAAGCCGCCTCTGGGATTGGGGAAGCATTATTGACCACAGCCGCAGGAATGGTGGTCGCGATTTTAGCGCTGCTGGTATTGCGAGTATTTGTCACACTCCAAGCCGGACAGGTGGATACCTTTGCCGAAGTTGGCAGTGAACTAGAGCTAATTTACCGACAGGTGTGGTGTGAACCGCATCAGGTGAGTCACCAAAACTACTTACCAAAGGGAGCCTCTGGTGCTGAAGCCCTCACGGTTGAGGCTCGAAGTTAATGAGGGTTAACCGTCAGCCGTCTTCGATTCCTGAGATTAACTTGATTCCGATGCTCAACGTTATGATGGGCATCTTGGCTTTTTTTGTAATGATCACGATGACCTTGAGTAAGCAAAAAAGCCTTGAGGTTCAACTCCCTCAAGATGCAGCGGGGCAAAATCAGTCTATTGCTTTAGCCGATCTCAAGAATCAATTTGTGATTGACTTAGATGCTGAAGGTCAAGCTTCTCAAGAGAAGAAGCTGCTGTCCCCCGAAGATCTTCAGGCCCAAGTGCGTCAGTATCTCAGCGACAACCCGAAAGGGATTGTATATGTAAAGCCTGACCCGAAATTGTCCTATGAAGGGATGATGCAGAAATTTGACAACCTCAGAGGGGTGGGGGGCGATCGCATCTCCCTCATCATTGAGTAAATCAATGCGGTTCCGTAAGCGTCAAGGCTCCGAAATCCCTGAAGTCAACCTGATTCCGTTGATGGATGTGTTGATGTCGGTCCTCACCTTTTTCATCATCATTTCGATGACCTTGACGGGACAGCAGGTTTTACAGGTTGAGTTGCCCGCTTCATCGACCCAATCCGGCAAGCCTAAAGCCCAGCCCGTCGATCCATTAGTGGTGGGACTGACGCTAGATGGCTCCGTCATCCTTGAAGGTAAACCAACAGATACCAGTCAGCTATTTGAGCAAGTCCAGGCCTATCTAGGCAAAAACCCCGATGGAAACATCATTCTCAGTGCTGATCGGAAGTTGCCCTATGCTCGCATCTCGGACCTATTAAAAAAATTAGGGAAAATGGGGGGCGATCACGTCTCTCTTTTATTGCGAGATCGATAGTAGAGTCTGTCTCTAAAGGCAAGGTAATGTATCCCTATCTTGATTGGCAATAATCATTTGACTGCAAGGAGGAAAGACTGATCACACAAAAAGATACTTTCGTGCTTTTTTCTTTGCTTAAAAAATTTAACCTAGCAATAAGGTTCTCATAAGTGAATGAACTGCATTTCATTAACAGGACTTAATCTTGCTCCGGTATTCTAGCTTTGTTTGCTTGAAACATTTACCAATATGGAGAAAAGTATGAAGCTGAAGCGTTCGACCTTAGCAGTTGCGGTTGCGTCCCTCGCCATCAGCGCCCTCACTGCTACGTCTGTTAAAGCTGAAAGTGGCAAGATTAGCATTGACGGTTCTAGTACTGTTTTCCCAATCACGGAAGCAGTGGCAGAAGAATTTCAAAAAGAGGTCAAAGGCAAAGTCAAGGTAACCGTGGGGATTTCGGGGACTGGCGGTGGTTTCAAGAAGTTTTGCGCCGGTGAAACGGATATTTCTAATGCCTCTCGTCCCATCAAAGACGAAGAAAAAGAGCTTTGCAAAGCGGCTGGCATTGAGTTTATTGAGCTTCCGGTGGCCTATGATGCCCTTACCGTTGTTGTTAATCCTGGCAATAGCAGCATCAAGAGCATGACGGTGGATGAACTCAAGAAAATGTGGTCGGCTGAGACCCAAGGATCTGTTTCAAAATGGAGCGACGTAAACCCCAGTTGGCCCCAATCAAAGATGGCGTTGTATGCCCCAGGCACTGACTCTGGAACATTTGACTATTTCAGTGAAGCCGTCGTCGATAAGAAGCATCGTTCAGATATTACCGCCAGTGAAGATGACAATATCTTGGTGCAAGGGGTAGCCCGCGATGACAATGCGATCGCATACTTTGGCTATGCCTACTACGAAGCTAACAAGAATCGCCTAAAAGCAGTTGCCATTGACGACGGTAAAGGTCCGGTTTTACCCTCACGGGAAGCGGTTGAGAACGGAACCTATACGCCTCTTTCTCGCCCTATCTTTATCTACGTTAGTAAGAAGGTCGCAGAGCGTCCAGATGTGAGTCAGTTTGTTGACTTCTATCTGAAGAATGCAGCGACGTACTCAGCCGAGGTGGGTTATATCCCCCTTCCTCAAGCTGCCTATCAGAGCGCAACCGCGAACTTTAAGAAAGGGAAGACCGGTAGCGTTTTCTCTGGTCGAGATACTGTGGGTGTCAAAATCGC
>JBAUJD010000209.1:0-3317 GCA_049683515.1 Thermosynechococcaceae cyanobacterium
CACAAGCGCCGAAAGCAGCGAGGTATAAAAGCCCAAAGCCGTTGATACCCCATACATTAACCAGCTTCTCTTTGTATTAAGTCGCATTGCCCGTAGGCACAATCCGCTAGAGAGCAAGATGGTTGCAGCCCATAGGCTGTAAGGCCGTGCCTCTTGAGCATAGGCCACATAGAAAGGCGAAAGACTGAGCAGCATCACCAAAATCCAGGCAGGCTGCACAGTTTCAAACAGCTCTACACCCAGCCCATACATGCAGGGCAGCGCGAGTAAACTCAGAATCGCCGACAAGGTGCGGATGGCAAGTACCGAACTACCGAAACACTGGGTCCAACCCCGAGCGAATAAATAATAAAGGGGAGCCTGCTCAGGGCTTCTTTTCAGGGCGCTCCAGGTATCTTGCCACGTCGTCTGTGGCTGTAAGGTGGTGTATTGCTGCAGGACCGGAGCGCGAATGGTCCCCCCGGTTGCAAACTGCCGTTCAACCTCGCTTTTGGTGTGTCCTGCCACCCGAATTACGGTAGACACCTCATCAAACCAGAAGACTTTGTACTCTAGATTTGCAAATCGAAAGCAGATGCCGAGTACCACAATTGCCAAGAGCGCAAAGCGCCAGACTCCTCTAGGCTGCGAGGGAGGATACTTTTCCGTTGACAAAACAGACCTGCGATAAACGTTGTGATCAACCCCAGATTGATAGGATTTGCTCGAAGATAGTTTTGAGTCTAGGTGATTTTGGACCCTGATGGCTGAGAACGCACTGTGGCAGAGGATCTGGTGTTAGAAATTTCTAAACTTGTCTTACACTAGACTTGCCTTAAAAAGGGCACCTTTCCTTAACTGGGTCCGTCATTGACAGAGGCCCAGCCCTATCGATCCGTTGTCCAATAGCCTGTCACCCCTGAGTGAGCGGCTAAACTGCAGTTCTTCTCTGGTATTTATGAGCCACAGACAGCGCTTTCTCTCTCGTTTTGTTCTGGGAACCTTTGCAGCCCTTACCATTGCATTCCCGGCCTGGTCCGCAGAAAAAGTTTATTTCAAATTTGGGTCTTTAGAGGTATCGCTCTCGGTGCAGTCTTTAGAGACTTGGGTCGAAACCGGCAAGGTAGACCCCGAACTAGCAGGCTATATCGAGTTTTTGCAGCCTCAGCAGCGAGCCAGACTGTTGGCACTTTTGCAAACCAAATACGACGAAGACTTTTTTAATCTGTCCTACATGACCTACACCTCTATCGGAGAAAGGTTTTTGAGGGGGATGAATCAGTTTGTCCGCACCAAGGGAAAAGACAATGGGATCGAAGATCTGCGCACTGCCTTTGTGAATGCCTCTAAAGCAGATGGGGGACTTTCGTTTGTCAATGTTCTTCAGCAGTACCCCAACGATATTGAGATTGATGTTGTTCAGGTCATGACCATGCTGCAGCGGGCGAAACGTCTCGTTGCCCAGACGGATCATTTCATGGCAAAACTGGAGACCGTTGCTGATGCTGAAGTCAAAGGACCACCCCCGAACGGTCTAGATCTCCGCCAGCCCGGTGCTTTCAAGACCACGATGCAGAGCCTCAAGGTTGGCGATCTTGACTATGATCTCTACCGTCCGCTGCAGCCGTCATCTCCAGTGCCTGTAATCGTAATTACGGCAGGCTTTGCGGCCCAGCATGAGTTCTTTGAAGATCTCGCTCACCATCTCGCCTCCTATGGTTTTGCCGTGGCGATTCCTGACCATGCGGGCAGCAATAATATCCGGCGGCATCGTTTTTTCCAAGGGAAGTATAAAGAACTGTTTGAGGCAACCGAGTATGTCAATCGTCCCCGCGAGGTGACGGCGGTGTTAGATGATCTAGAACAGCGCCCTGAATTTAAGAACCAGTTCAACGTTAAGAATGTGGGCGTGTTTAGCCATTCCTTTGGTGGGGCAACGGCGCTCTCGTTAGCGGGGGCTAATCTCAACTTTAAGCTGCTGCAGCAAAGCTGTGGTGACGATCTCGATCAGCTTAATATTTCGCTCTACTATCAATGTCATGCCCTGCGATTGTCCCAGCCGGTTCCGTCCCTCAAGGATGATCGCGTCAAGGCTATTTTTCTATTAGGACCGTTCAGTAAGGCGCTCTTTGGTGAACAAGAAATCCGCCAGCTCGATCTCCCGGTGTTTTGGGAGGCCACCAATATTGATATACCCGCTCCGTTACTGCAGGAACAGATTCCTATCTTTAAGGCGCTCACCGTGCCGGATCGATATCTGGCGGTCTCTCAAGGGTTACCCCATGCTCACATTAGTTTCGAGGTGCTGACGGGGTTAGTTAAAGAAAATGAGGTCGAGCGGCTTCAGGCACTGTCCATGACCTATCAAAAAGCGATGACGTTGGCATTCTTTAAAACCTATACTGCGGGGGATCAGAGCTTTCGGCCTTATCTGCAGACATCCTATGCGCAATCGATTAGTCAATCGCCCTATCCGCTTCTCTTGCTTGACGCAGAGGCCAGCAAGGCGCTGTTTCAAGCACTCTTAACCCACAAATGACTAACGCCATTTCCCTTTAGCTTGATCGAGGTAGCGTTTGAGGTGGTTGACAGGGTTGAAGTAATGGCGCATTAGACCGGGGATATCGGCGGCCATGTGGGGTGGAGCTTGCCACTGATCAAGAATTTTAAGGGTGCCATTGAGATACTGCTGACGGCACTTGCTGCGCTGAATCTTGCCGCTGGGGGTTTTGGGGAGTCCGCCAGGGCTGACCAGGGCGAGGGCATAGACATCGACAAAGTGATCTTGAAAGGCAACCCAGTGCAAGGTGGAGGCGATATCTTGCGCTTTTAGAGACTTGCGGGCAGACCGCTCCACTTCTTGGGCAATCACCAGTCGATCTTGACCGTTGACGGGAACTGAAAAAGCCGCGCAGCTATTGGGGTTAAAGCCGGGGTGGAGTTGGTTGGCGGTGTGTTCGATGTGGTTAGGGTAATGGTTAAGCCCCCAAAACACTAAAACGTCATGGCGACGTCCGGTGATAAAAAGGTTGCCGTTGTGCATAAAACCCAGATCACCCGTTCGTAAAAACGGACCCTCTCCAGTGTTGAGAATGGCGTGAAAAGTCCCCTGGGTTAACTCTGGCTGTTGCCAATAGCCTTTGCCCAGTCCAGCAGTCGCGACCCAGATTTCGCCAATCTCGTTGGGTGGGCAAGGGGTGAGGGTGTCGGGGTTTGCTATTGCAACGGTCCCATCTAACCAAGGTCGCCCGCAACTGACCAGAGCCTGCACCCGCTTCTGTTCAGAGCTAGCCAGCGCCACTTGATTGTTCGCCAATGCCTCTTCATCAACATACTGA
>JBAUJD010000210.1:0-5621 GCA_049683515.1 Thermosynechococcaceae cyanobacterium
TCCAGGCGCATCGATTCAGGCAGACAAGGGTCAGCCGTTTCACATTGGCACCGCCACAAACGTACGAAATGGCGTTGTGATTCAGGGGTTAGAGCAGGGGCAGGTGCTGGGCAACGATCAGCAGTCCTATTCGGTGTGGATTGGTCAACACACATCGATTACCCACATGGCTTTGATTCATGGGCCGGTTTATATCGGTGATAGCTGCTTTATTGGATTTCGCTCAACCGTTTTTAATGCTCGGGTGGGGGATGGCTGCATTGTCATGATGCACGCCTTAATTCAGGATGTTGAGATTCCGCCGGGCAAGTTTGTGCCGTCAGGGGCCGTGATTACGACCCAAGAGCAGGCCGATCGCCTCTGGGATGTTCAGCCCTCTGATGTTGAGTTCGCCAGCCGCATTGCGGGGGTGAACCAAGCCTTACCTAGACATCAACCTTCTGAAGAAAAAGCAATTCGCAATGAAAGTCGTCAACCGTCCTACCAAGGGGGCAATCAATTGAGCAGTCATCACGCACAGGGCAATTCCCTAACTTCCGATACGCTGTCCCAGGTTCAGCAGTTGCTGCGCCAGGGCTATCAAGTCAGTACTGAGTTTGCGAACCAGCGTCGGTTTAAAGCGAATGCTTGGCATACGGGCAGCGCTATTGCATCTCAGCAAGAGTCATCTGTTATATCAGAACTCGAAGCGGTTCTCGCGCAACACCAGGGCGAATACGTGCGCCTCGTGGGCATCGATCCTCAGGCCAAGCGCCGTGTGGTTGAAACCGTGATTCAAAGGCCCGATGGAGCCGTTGGCGAAAGCCCTCGCCCGCAGTCCATTTCTGCCCCTAGCCCTTCGGCACCAGGTAACGGCCCTGGCCCCTCAAGCGCTGGAGATGTTGCCAGTCAAGTCCGTCAGCTTTTGAACCAGGGCTTTAAAGTCGGCACTGAACATGCTGACCCGCGTCGATTTAAGGCCAATGCCTGGAATCCCTGCGCCCCCGTTGACTCCCAGCGAGAGTCTGAGGTCTTGGCCGCCCTTGATGCCTGTATTGCTGAGCATCCCGGCGAATACATTCGCCTGATTGGTATTGATGCCCACGCCAAACGTCGCGTGCTAGAAATCATTATTTATCGACCGGATAGCAATGCTAAGGTCGTCAAGAACAGTACCGCTCCGATGATCTCTCGCTCTTCTTCAAGTTCTGCGGCCTCCAGCGCTGCAGCCCCGGCCCCTGTCGGGGCTGATGTCGGTGAACAGGTGCGTCAGCTTTTGAGTCAGGGCTTTAAAGTCGGCACTGAACATGCTGACCCACGGCGCTTTAAAGCGAATGCCTGGAATCCCTGTGCTCCCATTGCGGCCCAGAACCAAGCTGAGGTGATGGCAGCACTGGATGCCTGTGTTGCTGAACATCCCGGCGATTATGTGCGCCTGATTGGCATTGATACGAAGGCCAAGCGCCGGGTGACCGAGATTGTGATTCAGCGTCCTGGGACTCAGCAGGGGCAGCCGTCATCGCGTGCTACGGCAAACCCTGGACCACCGACTTACAGCCAATCATCCAGCATGGGGTCGTCTTCTCCGAGAGCCACGACCGCCATTCAGTCAGATGTGGCCTCTCAGGTGCGTCAGTTGTTAGCGCAGGGACATACAATCGGGACCGAACATGCCGATAAGCGGCGGTTTAGAGCCAATGCTTGGCATAGCTGTGCGCCGATTGAGGCTCACCAAGAACCTGCGGTCATGGCTGCTTTAGAAAGCTGCCTGAATGAGCATTCGGGTGAATATGTCCGCCTAGTGGGGATTGACTCGAAGGCGAAACGGCGGGTGCTGGAAGCCGTGATCCAAAGACCCTAGCGTTCTGTTATCTGAGCGCTGATGGAGATGCCGCAGCTTATGAATCAGGTCCAGATGAGCGGGGATGTGGTTGTTGATGGGGATGTTGCGATCGCAACCAACGTTCTCCTGATCGCTGATCCCGGCAGTCGGCTTGTGATTGGTGCTGGTGTCTCCATTGGCACCGGCAGCATCATCCACGCCCATCATGGCACCTTGACCATTGATGAAGGAGCCACTCTTGCATCTGAAGTCTTAGTGGTGGGCAAAGGCAAGATTGGTAGCCGCTCTAACATTGGCCCCAAAACGACGATTTTCAACGGCGATGTGGAGCCGGGACAGGTGATTCCGGCGGGGTCACTATTAGGTGAACAAGGGCGTCAAAGCGCTTCACCCCTAACCCCCACAGTTGCACCTTTTGAAGAACCTGATAGATTTAATGAACCGGCCCCATCCAACGGGTTAGTTTCGGGGGGCTCGACCACCTCTTTAGCACAGACCTCTGTGGTCTTCGGGCGAGATCATATCGAACGCCTGTTGAATAAACTACTGCCCCATCGGCCCGGCTCATAACCCTCGCTGAGATCTCCCATGACCGGACAGGAGCATACCCAACATCAATGGCGGGATACCGCGCTTGGCTTGGTATCGACCCAAAGCTTCCCGGCCATTGTGGGCATTGCCGACACGATGTTGAAATCTGCCAGCGTTGCCCTGATTGGCTACGAAAAAATTGGGGGCGGCTACTGCACCGCCATTATTAGGGGGCGAACCGCTGACGTGCGTTTGGCCGTTGAGTCTGGTGTCGAGATGGCCGCGCAATTTGGTCAGCAAGCCACGAGCTTAGTGGTGCCCCGTCCTCTGCCCAACTTAGAAGCGGTGCTGCCCATTAGCGGCAGGCTTTCCCAGTTAGCCCAGGGGGGCGGCAAGAGCCAGTTGAGCAACTTAGCTGTAGGACTTCTAGAGACGCGGGGATTCCCGGCCATGGTGGGGGCTGCCGATGCCATGCTCAAGGCTGCCGATGTTCACTTAGCCGCCCATGAAAAAATAGGATCGGGTCTGTGTACCGCCATTATTCGCGGCACCGTTGCCAACGTCGCCGTCGCGGTGGATGCCGGGATGCATGAAGCTGAGCGTATCGGTGAGCTTACCGCCGTCATGGTGATCCCTCGTCCGCTCGACGATCTAGAGCAGACGCTACCCATTGCAAGCTGTTGGATTGAGACCCCGATGGAGATTCCTCTTAAGATTGAAAAGAAGGTGCAGGAGACCGAAGAACTCTTAATTCAATTGCCCGACTTGCAAACGTTAAAAGTGCCGGAACGATAGTGTTTCCTTGACAGATGCCTGACGGAATCGTGTCGATTCGGTCTTACAATTAGCTTGATCGACACTTAAGGTTTATCAAATGCAGTCTTGGTTTGACGTATGCGATCCGCGATCGCAGGAGGATTTTGCATGGATGCAAGTTTAGTCATCTCTAATATTCTCAACCCACCGATCTTGTTTTTCTTTTTAGGAATGACTGCCGTTCTTGTAAAGTCTGACCTTGAAATTCCGGCCCCGATTCCAAAACTTTTTTCACTTTATCTTTTACTGGCAATTGGCTTCAAAGGCGGCGTTGAACTCAGTAAAAGCGGCGTCAATCAAGAAGTTAGCTTAGCGATTCTGGCCGCCATGTTAATGGCAAGCTTGGTCCCCGTCTATACCTATTTTATTCTCAAATTAAAGTTAGGCGTCTATGATGCCGCTGCGATCGCAGCCACCTATGGCTCTATCAGTGCGGTCACATTCATTACCGCTAGTGCCTTTTTAGACGAATTGGGCATTGGCTTTGATGGCTTTATGGTCGCCGCGCTAGCCTTAATGGAATCTCCGGCGATTATTGTGGGCCTCATTCTGGTTAACCTCTTTACCGTAGACGATCAGCGCGAATTCTCTTGGCCGGAAGTGCTCAAAGAAGCCTTTCTCAATAGCTCTGTTTTCTTGTTAGTCGGCAGTTTAATTATTGGCGTCTTAACCGGAGAACACGGCGGTGAGGTGCTGGCCCCTTTCACCCAAGAAATGTTCTATGGCGTCTTGACCTTTTTTCTATTAGACATGGGCTTAGTCGCCGCTCGCAGAATTAAAGATCTTCAAAAAACAGGTTTTTTCCTGGTCGCATTCGCCATTTTGATTCCCATTTTAAATGCGGGTATTGGTATCGGTATCGCTAGATTTATTCACATGCCCCCCGGTGACGCCCTTCTATTTTCTGTCCTGTGTGCCAGCGCCTCCTATATTGCGGTGCCAGCAGCCATGCGGATGACGGTACCAGAGGCGAATCCGAGCCTCTACGTTTCTACGGCCCTAGCGGTGACGTTCCCGTTCAACATCATTGTAGGCATCCCTCTTTATTTATATGTCATCAATTTAATATGGAGTTAATATTATGCACCTGGTTAAAAAGATAGAAATCATTGCTAATTCCTTTGAGTTAACCAAAATTTTAGAAAGCTTAGATCAAGGCGGCGTGCATAGCCATGCTGTGATTCGCAACGTAGCGGGTCGGGTTTCACGAAGCGGCCCGGAAGATCTCGATATGACGATGCTTGAGAATGTCTATATCATTGCCTACTGTATGCCTGAAAATCTCAAGGCTGTGGTTGCAGGGGTGCGCCCCCTATTGAATAAATTTGGCGGCACCTGTCATATCACCGATGTCATGGAAATTCGCTCGGTCAAGTGCGTGGCATCGCTCTAGCATCAGCCATAGATCAAAAGACTGTTAAACCTAGCACTTTAATCATTAGACCCTTTTAATGCTGTTATTATCTTTGTGAAACCTGTATGGATACCCCCTCTCCCTCTCTCGGTCGTCGGGATTTGTTACGAATGGGGGCGCTCACAGCCCTTGCGGCAACCCTGCGTGGATTTGACAACCCAGCTCAAGCGGCTGATCTGACTGCCCTTAAGCCCAGTGCAGCTCTCCAAAAGCTGATGGCGGGGAACCAGCGATTTGTGCAGCATCAGCCCCAGTACCCACACCAGACTGCGGCGCGACTGCAGGAAGTCGCTCAATCACAGCATCCCTTTGCCACCATTCTGAGCTGTGCCGATTCCCGTGTCCCCGCCGAGATTTTGTTTGACCAGGGGATTGGCGATCTTTTCGATATTAGGATCGCTGGCAATATTTCTACCCCAGAGTCGTTGGGCAGCATTGAATACGCGGTGGAGCTATTAGGCACCCCAGTTTTAATGGTGTTAGGGCATGAGCGTTGCGGGGCCGTCACAGCAGCGGTGCAAAACGAGCCGTTGCCGGGTGATATCAGTACCTTCGTCGATGCAATTTTGCCCGCTGTGGCACGGGTCAAGGACAAACCCGGCGATGCCGTGGATAATGCCGTTACCGCCAATGTGACCTACCAGGTTGAACAACTGCTGCGATCTACTCTAATTAAAGAACGAGTTCGGTCTGGCAAATTAAAGATTGTGGGTGGTCGCTATGATCTCGATACTGGGACTGTCACCATGATTGCTTAGTGAACTAAGTCCATAGGAAGGGCGGGTAAAGACACGTTTGAAAAACTAGATATTATCTGCGATCTATCCGCAATTCACTGGACTGAGGATCGGCTCTAGGTTTTGCCGCGATCTCTGCAGTTCGTGCAGAAAAACCAAGAGGACATCGCTACAGCGGACATTCCGCAGGTTAGTTGAGAGATTTGAGGAATACTTCGGTATGCTTTTTCAAAGCACTAGAGCCACCGCTGATGAACGTCCACGACCTTGACCACCTAGGGATCATAGCTGGGATTATAGA
>JBAUJD010000211.1:0-3302 GCA_049683515.1 Thermosynechococcaceae cyanobacterium
CCCCCAAAGCATTGCTCCTGTTTTGCCTGCGTCTCGGCAGGTATGATGGTGTGAGTCTCTTAAGAAAGTATTAACTCCGTGGAAGATCTCGTTCGTGGCCTCGAAGAATTTAAGCAGAGCTATGTCGCCAAAAATTATGCCCTGTTTGAAGAACTCGCCCACGGCCAGAAGCCAAGGGTTCTCTTCATTACCTGCGCCGATTCACGGGTCTCTCCGAACCTGCTGACCCAAACTGACTTGGGCGAATTGTTCGTGATTCGCAATGCCGGTAACATCATTCCGCCCTACGGCGCAGCCAACGGCGGCGAAGGAGCCACCATTGAATATGCCATCAGCGCCCTCGGTATTGAACAGGTGATTATCTGCGGTCACTCCCACTGTGGGGCGATGAAAGGGCTGCTCAAGCTCAATAAACTCCAAGAAGGAATGCCGCTCGTCTATGATTGGCTCAAACACGCCGAATCAACGCGGCGCATGGTGATTGATAACTATCCCGAGGCTAAGGGCGAAGAGCTAGTCGAGATCTTGGTGGCCGAAAATGTCTTAATTCAGATCGACAATCTCAAAACTTATCCGGTGGTGCGATCTCGACTACAGCAGGGCAAACTTCAAATCTATGCCTGGGTTTACCACATTGAAACCGGTGAAGTCTTAGCCTATGACGCTGAAACTCATACCTACTTGCCTCCCCAAAGCTTACTGAATGAGGACTCTCTGCCCACTCGGCCACAAACTGAACATCCCAGATACAGCCGCACCCATGCGCCCCCAGTGGCCTGCGAGATTCCTCTGGCACGGCAGCGGAAAGGCGCTGAGCTGCAATCGATTCCCTATCGATTTGGTGTTTCTTAGAGAACGTTAGTGGGGTAAACCGAACGTTTACGCTAGTTTTCTACACTCGTTTCTTAGAGTTCTAAAATAAGTTTCGGTAACCTCCCTAACCCTAGGGATAATAGCCGTATCGGCTGTTTTTTATCTAGTGGTTACTATTGATTCATGCAGGTGAAACAAGCTATCAATCTCACTTGCAGAATACAAATGGAGGCAAACACATGACGTTAGTACACTGGACCCCTTGGCAAGATCTTGACTCAATTGAGCGTCGCTTAAACCGTCTATTTGAGCAAGATTTCTCTCCTAACCTACGCGACTTCTCAGTACCTGCCGCTGAGCTGTCCCATGATGACGAGGCTGTTTATCTCAAGCTTGAAGTTCCAGGCATTGATGCCAATGACCTTGATGTTCAAGTCACTGAGAAGACTGTCTCAATCAGCGGTGAGCGCAAGGCTGCCATGCAAGCAGACGACAATACTCGCTCTGAGTTTAACTATGGAAAGTTCCAGCGTGTGATTCCGCTCCCGGCGAGAGTTGACAATACTCAGGTTACCGCTGACTACAAAGATGGCATCCTGCATCTGACGCTGCCCAAGGCAGAGGCTGAGAAGAATAAGGTGGTTAAAGTTGCGATCGCATCTACCCCATAATTCAGCCACCAATCCTTCAGGCTCTCCTGATCGTTTTGGACTGAATCAATAGGTTTCTCTTGCACCTAGCAGTATCTTTATTGCTAGGTGTTTTTTATGCAGAAAATAGTTTTAACTCACGATAGAGTCACTACCGCAAGCGAGGAGTTTGAATCGTCACGGCCTTGATGCTGCATCGTAGCGCCAGACAAGATATTTACTGGTAGTGGTGCGCTTCCCGTTGCTCCGTGCTAGGCTAGTACAGGTGTTCCAGATATTTTGTCACTGATATTTAAAAGTCAGTGGTTTTGGATCATTTGAGCTGTTTGAATATACATTTTGCGATCGCCCATGGCTTCTTTAACCAGAGTTCAGCAAGAATTGTTTGATTGGCTGCAAGAGTACATCAGCCAGCATCAGCATGCCCCTTCCATTCGGCAGATGATGCAGGCGATGCATCTGAAATCACCGGCTCCAGTGCAGAGCCGTCTCGACCATCTACGCAAAAAAGGGTTCGTAAACTGGGAAGATGGTCAAGCTCGGACCTTACGCATTATCCACCCCGACTTTACTCAGCCTCAATCTGGGTCGGTTCCTATTTTGGGTGCGATCGCAGCCGGGGGACTGATCGAAGCCTTCACCGAAGCCGACGAGCACCTCGATCTCAGTCAAAGTCTGTTTGCCAGTCACTGCTATGCCCTGCGCGTCAACGGTGACAGCATGATTGATGCCCATATCGCCGATGGCGATTTGGTGGTCATGCAGCCCGTCAGCGAAGCCAAGACCCTCAAAAACGGGACCATTGTGGCTGCTCAAGTGGAAGGGGAAGGCACCACCCTCAAGCGTTTTTATCTCAACGGACAGCAGATCACCCTCGAGGCTGCCAACGATGCCTATGAACCGATCAAAATCCCTGCCCATCGCGTTAATGTGCAGGGTTCTCTCGTGGGCGTTTGGCGCGACTACGTTTAATCTTCATTTATTCCATCAACTGATCGGTAATTTTCCCCCGCAGGGCAGAAATTGCTACCACCCTTGGCGAAGCTAAATAGTTATAGGCGCTCGGATCGCCACTGCGTCCGTTAAAGTTGCGATTGGTCGCATAAATGCCTGTCTCTTGCGGCCCCAGCACCCCTGCCCCCGCATTGATACAGGCTCCGCAGCCCGACTTGAGAATTTGAGCGCCTGCCTGCTCTAAACACTGCAAATACCCCTTGGCTTCGGCCTGCTGTCGCACGGCCTGTGACGCCGGTACAACAAAGAGCTGAACCTGGGGATGAATCGTGGGCGCAATTCCGGTCATCTGTTGATGTTCACGGATGGCCGCTGCCGCCTCGGCTAAATCATGGAGCTTGCCGCCAGTGCAGGAGCCAATAAAAGCAAGGGTAATGGGCACCTCACCCAGTGCGCTGATGCCCACTACCTGATCTGGTTTGGGTGGGCAGGCGACTTGGGGTTCTAGGGCTGAGAGATCAAAGCAGTAGACCGTCTCAAAATCTGCATCTGCATCACTGAGCACGACATCGAAGGGGCGCTGGCTACAGTCACGCAGGTAGTCTTCAGTGACATCATCGGGGCCAATCAAGCCACACATAGCTCCGCATTCAATAGCCATATTGGCGAGGGTCATGCGCTCATCTATCGGCAGTTGTTGAATGATAGAGCCGCGAAATTCAAGCACTTTACCGGTGGCACCGCTGCAGCCGATCTGCCCCAGCAAAAAGAGCATAATATCTTTGGCGCTAATTCCCGCCGGGAGGGTGCCCGACAGCTCTATCATAAGGGTGGGCGGCACCCGAATCCAAACCTCTCCCATGGCAAAAATATTCGCCATATCTG
>JBAUJD010000212.1:0-2315 GCA_049683515.1 Thermosynechococcaceae cyanobacterium
GGGTTAGGTAGCTAAAAATCCAGAATTTAATGCACGAATCCATGATTACCGGCACGGTGGCAATAAAAACCTTAATAGCGTCTGGTCGTTCAGGTAGTCCAAAGTGGTGAGTCAGACCCGTTAACAGGGCATCCCAGCCCTCAACCGAGTGGAAGCCTACAAAGATGTCAGTAATGAGAATCAGGCAAAATATCTTGACCGGATCGCTGAGGCTCAAAAAGGTGCGATTGGCAAAGCTCCGAATCACCGTGAGCCTGCGGCGATTGAAGTAAACCAGGCCGACAAAGGCCAGCGTTGCCACCCCATCAGACAGAACGTTCTTTAGCCCCTCTAGTTCTTCATTGCGGGCCTCTTGCCACAGATCTGCGGCCTTCTCGGCAATCTGCTCTTGCTTGGCTTGAGGCTTGAGTTCTGGCGTTAGCTTTAGCCGTTCACGAATTTCTAATTGCTCTTTGAACTCGGTCAAGTTTGCCGCAAATTCTTCTCTAATTTCTTCACTGAGCTGCACAGCACTAGGATTCGTGTTGCTATAGTTGCCCAGGACTGGCCCAAAAACCAAGTTCTTAACAAGCACCGCCACTAGAATCGGCACCAGCAGCAAAATTGCCAGCCACCGGAGCGCTCTCCGGCTCTGCTGACGAAGCTGGCGCAGTTCTTGAACCACCCGCTGTTCATAGACCGCATTTTGCTCTTTACTCATCGAAAAGCTGCCCAATAGCCCTGGTCGAGACAGTTCGATGGCGGTCATTTCAACCTCTAGCAGAGCAGGATCACTGATCAGGGCAGCGGCGTTCTCTCCTTGCCGTTCTGCCGCGATATCCGGCGCGCTGCGAACCTTTTTCTTTGCAGGGGCGGGTGTGCCGACAGCGGCCTGCAGATCGGCCTGATTGGTCTGCAGATCAAGGTCACGATACCGACTGATCACCGATTCAATAAAGTTGAGTTTTTCTAGAACATCATCAGAAAATGACTCTGATCCATCCGTTGCCTCTATCTGTTCTTGATTGATGTCCTGGAGAGGGCTGCTGCTGGTTTTTGGAGGGTGACCGAGTAAGAAACTATTGATTCTAAACTGGGTGAGGTTGTTGCGGATTTTTAGGAGCTTGCGATCGCACAAACTTTTCAGATAGTCATAAACTGTTTTACCAACGTTAGAATGCTCAGCAACTGGGTTCCCCTCAAAGTATTGCCTTTCCAGCGCCTGAATTTCTTGGGCGGCTGTATAGGCACTGTTTAAAACACGGGCCTGTCGCTGATGAAGCCATTGGCCCACCGGCACAAACTTGAGCTGAGTCATCTCGATTTAATTGCACTATCAACCTACGCTCTCCCTATTATGGTCGGTCGGGTCACTCAAATTCGCAATTGGAGAGCGTTGCACACCCACACGGTCTGCGCTCCAGGCATTCACCACACTCTCCGTCACCTGCGAGAAGATCGGTTGACCTCGTCTCTGCTGCCAATGTTTGAGTGTGACGTGGCCTCAGTTTTCTAATTTGCTAAAAATTAGCGGTTCCTCACATTCTTAGATTGCGGCGGTGAAAAGTCTTGGTATCTTAGATGGATATCTTTTGAAGTCATCATCTTGCATGAGTAATAAACCCACCCAACGCCCCCAATCTCCTAACTTCTCTTCTGGACCTTGCTCTAAGCGCCCTGGCTGGTCGGTGCAAGCCCTTAGCAATGCCTTGGTGGGTCGATCTCATCGCTCTAAACTCGGCAAAGCCCGCATTAAAGAAGTCATTGATGGCACAAAAAAAATCCTGGGAATTCCAGATGATTATGTATGCGGCATTGTCCCGGCCTCCGATACCGGCGCAGTGGAAATTGCGATGTGGTCACTTCTGGGGGAACGCGGCCTCGATATCCTGGCTTGGGAAAGCTTTGGCAAAGGCTGGATTACCGATGCTCAGAAGCAGCTCAAGCTTTCAGACTGCCGAGCAATGGAGTCAGACTACGGCCATTTGCCTGATTTATCGCAGGTAGATTTTGACCGCGATGTCGTTTTTACCTGGAACGGCACCACCTCCGGCGTCAAAGTGCCTAACGGTGACTGGATTCCCGACGATCGCAAAGGTTTGACCATCGCTGATGCAACCTCTGCCACCTTTGCAATGCAAATGCCTTGGCCCAAACTTGATGTCGTTACCTGGTCCTGGCAAAAGGTGATGGGGGGCGAAGCCGCTCACGGAATGCTGGTGTTGAGTCCTCGCGCGGTCGAACGTTTAGAGAGCTATACGCCCGCTTGGCCGCTGCCGAAGATTTTTCGGCTCACCAAGGGCGGCAAACTAATTGAAAGCATTTTTGAAGGGGCA
>JBAUJD010000213.1:0-8424 GCA_049683515.1 Thermosynechococcaceae cyanobacterium
GGTGGTGGCTTCGGTGACTTGGCCCTCGGTATTAAGCAGAAGGGCATCATCAGCACCCTGCTGCTGGGCCTCTAGTAAAGCCAAAATATTATTAAGATAGTTGCCGGTCTTCGCGGCAGGAGACAGCGCTCGCTGATCGTTACGACGTCGTTGCCCAATCAGGAGATGAATGCCCTGCTCAGAAAGAGTGGGAACGGGTGAGATTTCTGAAATGACGATGAGCAGATTGGGCTGTAGCTCTGCACTCGGCTGGAGGCTAATGGTGGTTTCGGTGCCTCGACTCACCACAATGCGCACATAGGACTCTACCCAGCTTGCGGCCTTGAGGGTACGCTCAACCTCGGCCTGAATGTCTGCATCGCTCCAGGGCACCCCCATATAGAGGTATTCTGCTGATTGGCGGAGGCGATCAAGGTGCTCCTGCAGCCCAAACAGATTGCCTCGAAAGGTGCGGACCACTTCATACACGCTGTCGCCGTAGAGAAAACCTCGATCTAGAATAGAAACAGCAGCCGTGGGAGCAATCACACCGTTTAAGTTTGTCAGCAAAGCCATAGCAGGGGATACGCGCAGTACTCTGCCAATCTACCTGAATTGTTGAAACAGTCAATGACTTGGGCTTAATTCTTTAGGGTTAGGGCTAAGGCTTTTCGATCTCTTTCTTCATCCGCTCTAGGGTCGTGTTCATCTGGTCGAACATCTTCTGAGGCGTCATGCCAAACTGACCGAGCTGGGTGTTGAGCTGCTCGACCGTCATTTGGGCCATGAAGTCATCCGATAGCTCAAAGCGCTTCATGAAGATGCGATAGCGATCCATCATCTCTTCCATTTTTTGAATGAAAATGACCTTGCCATCTCGGTCAAATTTGCCGTAATCGCCCCCAAGCTGCATGAGAGATTGATAGTCTTCAAACAAGCTCTTGGCTTCCTGCTGCACAATATCAGAATCAAAAAAGCTCATGGTTGCGATCGCGATTCCCTGAATCGAAGTGATGGGCGATGAGGCCCGAGTTGATATCTTAATGGTATCGCCCCAATCCCCTGCGGCCTAGGCACAGCGATTAGGGAAAACCGTAATTCTACCCATGGTCACTGTTCATGCAAATCTATCTTGACTACAGTGCCACTACCCCCTGCCGTGCAGAGGCGATCGCAGCCATGCAACAGGTCTGGCAAGCACAGTGGGGCAATCCGTCGAGTCTGCATCAGTGGGGGCAACGAGCCGCGACTGCCTTAGAAGAGGCTAGAGTTCAGGTGGCGGGATTGATTGGCGCAGAGCCAGAATCTCTGATTTTCACCTCTGGGGGCACCGAGGCCGATAACTTGGCGCTCTTGGGCATTGCCCATCAGTATTCAGAACCCCAGCATCTAATCATTTCTAGCGTTGAGCATTCTGCCATTGCCAACTGCGCTCAGGGGCTAGCATCGCGGGGGTGGCAAATCACTCACCTCCCAGTCAATCGCCGAGGTCTTATCGATCCAGCCGATCTGCAGGCCAAGCTGCAGCCCAACACCGTTTTGGTCTCGATTATTTACGGGCAAAGTGAGGTAGGGGTTCTCCAGCCCATTGAAGCCCTGGGCCAAATTGCTCGTGATCATGGCGCGTTGTTTCATACCGATGCCGTCCAAGTCGCCGGACGACATCCCATTGATGTTTCGACCCTGCCGGTTGATCTGTTATCACTATCGAGTCATAAGCTCTACGGCCCTCAGGGGGCAGGGGCGCTATACGTTCGCCCTGGCGTAACCATCCAGCCCATGCTGACGGGCGGGGGACAAGAGCAAGGACTTCGTTCAGGGACGCCAGCCGTGCCGACAATGGTGGGTTTTGGGGTAGCGGCGGCACTGGCGACCGTAGAGCTTGAACAAGAAATAGAGCGTTTAAAAGGGATGCGCGATCGCCTCTTTGCCCAACTATCCAGTATTTCCGATCTGCTTCCTACCGGAGATCTACAGCAGCGTTTGCCCCACCATCTCAGCTTTCTTGTGCGGCCCAAGGGTAATCCACACATTACGGGTCGCACCGTTGTTCGCCAGATGGATTTAGCCGGAATTGCCATTAGCGCGGGTTCCGCTTGTAATAGCGGTAAGCTCTCTCCGAGTCCCGTGCTCACCGCAATGGGCTATAGCGATGCTGAAGCAACGGCAGGTATCAGACTGACGCTGGGTCGGGCCACCACGGAAGCCGACATTGATTGGGTTGCTGTTGTGCTGCCACAGGTTTTGGAACAGCTTGTCTATTAAGGTGCCGCTGGTTGCCAGACCACTGGATTCTCAAAAATTTCCGTCTCAGAGAATGGGCATGATTGGGAGAGTTGTTCAGGATATAGGGGCGTTTCTCGACCCACCAGATCGAGACCTTTCTCATAGCCAATCACAATCGCTTCGTTCAGATAGGGCTTGAGGCTAGGATTTTCTTTTAGATGACGCCGAATCTCTCGACGCTGCTCTTTGATGGTATAGACCCAACTCTTGGATCGAGCCTCAGGTTGATAGTGCCACTTCAGCAGATGACCCAGCAGTACCCCCAATCGATTGCGTAACTCTTGCTGCTGTTGCTTGCCCAATGACTCAATCTCATCGACTAGGTTTTCAAGATCGACTTCCCCTAGCCGACCCGCTCGCAATAGCCCGACTTGGTACTGAGTCCAAGCGTAAAAGTCCTGAGCGTAGAG
This sequence comes from Thermosynechococcaceae cyanobacterium, assembly GCA_049683515.1. GTDB lineage: Bacteria > Cyanobacteriota > Cyanobacteriia > Thermosynechococcales > Thermosynechococcaceae > RCC1774. Next base: position 2,676 of record JBAUJD010000213.1, read on the forward strand.
AGTGGTTGTTTGCATGAGAGACACCGCATTGGTTTCACCTCATTATAGAACCAACCCCTAGACTCAGAACTCATACACATAGAGATGCTGAACAGCCAGCAATAGGCCCATTCCTATTACTGGGTTGCCTTTATTCCGTCCGGTGATTGGAAACCACCCAATTGAACGGCTTATCGATAGCCGCTCTTCACTGGCGAAAGAACGGCCTACCAGTCTCTCTTAAGACTAAAACTGGTCATCATAGCTATTGCCAGCATTCGCCTCAGTATCCCGCTTGGAACCGAGTAAGTCGAGGCGATCGACGCGAATAACAGGCTTCGAACGCTCAACGCCCGTACTTTTGTCCTGCCAACGGTCAAACTTTAAGGCACCACTAACCCCAATCAGACTCCCTTTACGGACGTAGCTGGCGGCAATTTCAGCCGTTTTGCCCCAAATTTCTAGGGCAAACCAGTCCGGCTCATCATCTCGGGAGCGCCGATTCACCGCTAGGGTGAGGTTGCACACCACACTACCTGATTCGAAGTACCGCACGTCAGGATCTCGACCGGCACGACCCACAAGACTCACTAGATTTAAGCTCATACTGTTCTCTCACTGCAGCGATTGTATTATCTTTGGAATCGGACGCAATTGACAACTCTTTTAGTCCCCACATTATGTCAAATCTTCTATTTAAGACACAAAAGGGCAGTGGTACTGGGAGGCAACTCTCCATCTTGTTCCCGCTTCCGAGGGGCTATGGTGAGGGGACTGCAGTGGTAAAGTACAGGTTTCGTCAACCAACCAGCCCCCCAATAATTATTTAAGTTGCGACCTCACTCTCAATGGCAGCGATGGATTCACCTTGTGCCGGGTCGAGAGACCTACGATTAGGGGGACGATCCCATCGATCGAGAACGTCTTTGATAATGACCTCCTTGAACCAAATCTGACCCACAATCACCAAGGGCAACGCCAACAGCAGTCCCAGGAACCCAAAGAACAGGGCAAAAATAATTTGAGATAGCAGGGTAATAGCAGGCGGAAGATCAAGCTGCTTCGCCATCACAGTGGGCACTAGAATGTACTGCTCAAGCTGCTGTAGCAAAACATAAAAGATGAGCACCGCAAAGGCTTTCCAGGGGGCATCGAGTAGGGCAACAGCCATGGGCGGAATCAGACTGAGCGTGGGGCCAATGTTGGGAATCGCTTCCATTAACCCGGCAATGAGCGCATTAGCTAGTACCAACTTGACACCAAGGATCCAAAGACCGATACCACTACAAACGGCAATCACAGTCATGTTGAATAAAATGCCGATGATCCAGTTATCTAACGCCGTATCGCAGAGCGACAGAATTTCGTCCGTTCGCCGTCGATAAAATGAGGGGACAAGACGGATGAGCATTCTGCGGTACTTATTGGGATCGACCAACAGCATGATCGTCAGCACAAAAATCAGCAGAATATTGAGCAGAACCAATAGTGAGCTAGAAAACAGGGACAGGAAGTTACTGAAGACCCCCCTGGCAACGTTTGGGATCTCTTGGGTAAGGTTATTGATCACACCATTGACGGTATTAAAAACCTGGGGGCCAAGAATGGACTGGTCAGAAAATTGTGACTCGACCCAGCCCGTCCATTCGTCAATACGAGCAATACTTTTGGGAACCAGTTCTGCGAACTCTTGGGACTGGGTAATAAAGGGCGGAATCACCAACAGGCAAAACAAGGATGTGATCCCAAGTGCCAGCACGATGGTCAGGGCCACGGCCCAGCTTCGTTTGAGGCCACGTTTACCCAGATACAGCACGAATGTATTGAGGGCTGAAGCCAATACAACGGCTGTAAACAGCAGCAGCAGAACCTGCCGAATTTGCCAGAGAATGTATAGCGAAACTAGCAGGATAACAAGGCCCAGCCATTTGCCCAAACTCATGGTTGACCTCCCGCGACAGTCACGGCTTCTGTTTTTAATAAAGGGAAGCCTAGAGCCTCGCGCTGCTGAACATAGAGCTGAGCCACCTGACGCGCAAGGTGGCGAATTCGAGCAATATAGCGAGTTCGCTCTGTGACTGAAATGACGCCTCTAGCATCAAGTAAATTAAAGGTGTGGGAGCATTTGAGCACGTAGTCGAGAGCTGGTAGCACAAGTTCTCGCTCAAAAAGTTGATTGGCTTCTTGTTCATACAATCCAAAAAGCTGGAATAAAAGCTCTGGATTTGAGGCTTCAAAGTTATAGGTAGACTGTTCAATTTCGCCCTGCAGATGCACGTCACCGTAGGTGAGGGTGCCGTTCCAGTCTATTTTTGCGATCGCATCCACCTCTTGTAGATACATGGTCAATCGCTCTAGGCCATAGGTCAGCTCAATCGAAACCGGACGGCAGTCGAGGCCACCGCACTGCTGAAAATAGGTGAATTGTGTCACCTCCATACCGTCGAGCCACACTTCCCAGCCGACGCCCCAGGCACCGACAGCGGCATCTTCCCAGTTATCTTCAACGAAGCGAATGTCGTGATCTTCGGGGCGAATGCCCAAGGCACGCAGCGAGTCGAGATAGATATCTTGAATATCGTCTGGGGAGGGCTTAATTAAGACCTGGTACTGGTAGTAGTACTGATAGCGATTCGGGTTTTCGCCATAGCGACCATCAGCAGGCCGCCGACAGGGTTCGACATAGGCCACTGACCAGGGTTCTGGCCCTAGGGCGCGAAGAAATGTATGGGGGCTTTTAGTACCCGCCCCTTTTTCAACATCATAGGGCTGAACAATGAGGCAGCCGCGATCGCCCCAAAATTCGTGCAGCTTGGCAATAACGGACTGAAAATTCACGGAGGTGGTGCCCCTTTGCTGATCCCTTCAGGTACTTAGTCTACTTTGCTTTTGGCCTTGGGGCATGGTTGATCGAGAAACGGCTAGGGCTTACAAAACTCATTGACCACAAAGGTATGGTGTTCTTTGCCTTTGGGGTGAGAGTAGCCCACCCAAAGGGTTAAAAGTTCAACCTGATCGCCCTTCGACAGTTCTTTCTCAACGAACGGCATCATCTGGGCCTGGAGCGGTAGCCAATATTTCACCCCGTTCTCAGTGAAGAGAAATTCTTTAGTAAATAGCTCTGTCACGGTTTGCTCAGAGCCAGCAAACTTTGCGATTGCCTCTCGGTTCACCTCAGAGATAGACCGCATTTTGCCTTCGTAGCGGACCTGCACTTTAACGGGCGCTCCTGTTGCCGTCACCCCTTCCCCTTCAGGTTTTAAGGGCGCAAACTTTTGTTGAGTCTCGCTCAATGTTCCAGCTTGATAATTGGCCCAAGTCCCTTCGCTCGTCCAGCCACAGTCTGCCTGAGCTTGGGCAGCACTGCTCACCAGCACGGCGGTTAATCCCAATATCTGCCCTAATATCGTCTGAGTCATCTTGTTAAAAGGAATAGACCGCTATCTTGCTTAGAGAGCAAAGCGGCAAAATAGTTCCCTTGGAGGAGAGAAAACCCTTCCACTCATCGCTAAGGACTGAGCAAAGGGTGATCTTGATAATCACGACAGCCAATCGCACGCTCAGACAAAGCCGTATCGGGATGCACCGTACATTTCAAGCGATAGTCGCCCGTGAAAAACTGGCAGTCTGCACAGGGAATACGGTGCAGGTGCTTGGAGGTTGTGACGCCAGATCGAACCGCTGCCATTAGCCGCCAGCCCAATAAAACCATCAGTCCCCAGGCCGTCACAAAGCAAATGGGAACCTGGAGTGTTTGCCAGATCAGGTGGAGAGATCGCATCATCATCAACATTATCTCAGTCATGAGCTGCATCATTACCTTGCCAGACCCCGGACTAAAGCACCTTGTGAGTATGGGAATGCTGTTTAACGTTGTCTTCTGTGCTGACAATGCGCTCTGAATTCAATGTGCGCTTACGCTCTAATGAAAAATTAAAATCGGTTTTTATTTCACCCACTGCAATGTGCGCTGTCGCCACCGGTCGAGTTGCATAGCTACGGGCTGTCGCCTGGAGTCGCTCAGTAAACTCATCACAGAACTGGCTATATGCCGGGAATTGAGAGGGGCGTTGGGGCTCATCACCATTGAGCATCGCGCCATAGGTCGTGCCCACCGCCATTTCATAGGAGGTTGGGATGCCCTTTAGAATCGCTTCCAGGGCCGCAGACGGAATCGGTTCAATTACCTTCACCGGCTCTAGCTTGCCATCTTTTTTGATAAAGCAGGCGGCAAGTCCTGCCACAACGTAATCTTCCGCCGCCGATGTAGCCGTTCCAGTGGTCATAAGCAAGTCCTAAGACATTCGGTTAGTCCACCCCATTTTAGGGAGTCTGCACGAAACCGGGGCCGGAAACGCCCCTAGGTTTTACAGAATTTAACTTGTTCTATGGGGAAGCATCAAGCTAGGGTCATCAACAATGTCACAGTCCACAGGCGGCCTGCTCACAAATCACCTGGCGCATTTGCCTCATGTTCCCAGGCAAATCTTGGCGAATCGCCTCTTGAATAAACAGACTGGGCACCGGTATCAACGGCGTGGCTTCTACTGAATAGGTCAAGATGGTCCCAGAGCTATAGTCCTGCAGCGTCAGATCGGCGGCAAAATCACTGAAGCTGCCCCGCTCAAGCTTGAACTGGAGGCGTTGCTGGTGTGTTTCGGTTACCTTGAGATAAATCTCAACCTGCACCGCTAATAAGAAAAAGTCTTTACGAGCCGCTTGATACAGTCGATGTTCTCGGTTGCTCGGATGATTAACCGTCTGCAAAATTTCGCTGCGGGTAATATCAGGGAAAAATTGAGTCCAATTGGGGTAGGTGGTGAGCTGTTGCCAGACTTGCGATCGCACCACAGGCAAAAACATCTGAGCGGTCACCCCCGCACCAATCAACGTATGGGAGCGGGTCTGCAGCAAAATCTCGCCTTTAACGAGAGCCGCTTGATCAACGGCAGAGAATGGATAAATCGGCAGTACCGGGTCTGGAGCAATGGTACTCATCATAGGGTCTCTTCCTCACAACCAACAGGGATGAATCGCGTATAAATAAAAGCCTAAGTGTGGTTCTCAGTAGATACTGTATGGTTCAATACCACCTCCAACAATGATCTGGCTCACACATCAACTTTTTGGACGACGACTCAATTCACCTGAATTTCAATAAAGCTTAACAGATGAATCGTGATCCGCTGTATTGTCCAGAGACTTGGGACGAAATGCCGGGATTAAGGGCCGTCACTTAACCCGCGCATGGGGGATGTTAGGGCTAGCTGGATCAACCGTAATTTCTCGCCGCGCTGGACTCAAGATCAAATCCATATCTTCCATCGGGACGGCTCCCAGCAAGACCTCATCCCCTAAAACGAGAGCGCCCACGAAGCAGCTTCTATTTTTGAAGGTCACCCGGATCGGACCGACATAAGGAACGGTTTGCTTACGCCCGTCTGCTACGGTGACTTCTCGCTCTGAATCTGTCTCTAGCTTCAGTTGCAAGGCGATGTGCTTCGGGATGCAAAGCGTCAACGCACCTGTATCGGCGAGTGCCTGCACCTTGACTGGCATTAGGTTGGCATCTCTTGGATTGTCAAGCTGGAGGTCGGCAAAAATATGTCCCATTTGGATGATGTCTGTCACGTCGTTTCGTCTAGTCTATCGAGAATAGTCACGATACCAATTCACAAAATGCCGCATCCCTTCTTTAATAGAGGTATGAGGTTCAAACCCGACATCCTCGCGTAGCTCAGTGATATCGGCATAGGTAGCGGGTACATCT
>JBAUJD010000214.1:0-6494 GCA_049683515.1 Thermosynechococcaceae cyanobacterium
CCAATGGGCGGGTCACACCTTCCCCACCATTACAGTCCTCGCCATTGGTGGTTCCTTTATCTCCTATATTTATTCCGCACCACCCCTCAAACTTAAACAAAACGGTTGGCTCGGCAACTATGCCCTGGGTGCCAGCTACATTGCTCTGCCTTGGTGGGCTGGACAGGCGCTCTTCGGTGACTTAAGCCTTCGGGTCATTATCTTGACCCTCATTTATAGCTTGGCCGGTCTAGGCATTGCGATTGTCAACGACTTCAAGAGCGTTGAAGGCGATGCCCAGCTCGGTCTCCAATCGCTCCCCGTCATGTTCGGGATCACCACAGCCGCCTGGATTTGCGTCACCATGATTGACGTATTTCAGCTCGGCATGGCGGCCTACCTGATTGGTATCCACGAGAATATTTACGCTGTGATTCTCATCTTGCTCGTGATCCCTCAGATCACCTTTCAAGACATGTACTTCCTGCGCGACCCACTCAAAAACGATGTGAAATACCAAGCCAGTGCTCAGCCCTTCCTGGTTTTAGGAATGCTGGTCACGGGCTTGGCGCTCGGTCATGCGGGTATTTAACTAGAGATTGACGTTAACCAAAGAAAAACCTGATTCACCCCGTCGCTGCTTGTCTAGGTGCTCTGATTGCCAATCAAGCGAAGTACCAGCAGCGGCTCGGCTCGCTTTTTCTTTATCGGCATCCTCAACTTTGATGGTATGGTCTGCTGACGGTTCAGGAGCCTGAAAGAATGTGGGGTTAGAAGGCTGCAGGGGGCCACCAAGAGCAGACGCTGGCGCTATTTTTGGCTGTGGCGCAGTCTGCGCTGAGACAGGGCTGTGGAGAGAAGTTGCGATCGCAACCCCTAAACCAACCCAAATAATCTTTGTGAGTGAGGTCATGATGATTCCTAGGGAGTTGACTCTACAATAAAGGGACCGCAGGGCTAACCATCACGCTGGGCGAGATCGCGCCCCAACCTTAATATTGACCACATGCTCTACTAATTGATCGGCATGGCTATCAATTGATATTCAACGTCCTCACGCTTTCCATTGAAGCGCCTAAAGATGAGAGCCTCCATCGTTTAACCTGAATCCCTGTTCAAAACGGTCTAAACAGTCAGGGTGGCAAAGGCTATAGTTTGAGGAACTAGAACTCATCATTACGCTATGTGTCGTTTGCTTGGCTACCTTGGTCCCCCTGTTCGGCTAGACGCCCTATTGCTTAAGCCCGAACATTCTCTGATTGTGCAAAGCTACCAACCCCAAGAAATGACCGCCGGTTTGCTCAATGCCGATGGCTTTGGCCTGGGTTGGTATCATCCTGAGCAGTCCATTGCGCCCTGTACCTATCGCAATACAACACCGATTTGGAGCGATCAGAATCTAACGAACCTCGCCCATTACGTTGAGTCGGGCTGCGTCGTCGCCTATGTTCGCAGTGCTACCGTGGGCCAAAGTGTACAGCTCAGCAATTGTCAGCCCTATGGCCAAGATCGACTGCTCGGTATTCACAACGGGTTTATTGATAACTTTCGCCAAACGCTTTACCGGCAGTTACGAAATTACTTAAGCGATCGCCAATACCAGGCCATCGAAGGAACCACCGATTCCGAACATATTTTTGCCTTGGTCTGTCACCAACTAGAGATCAATCCGGCGCTCTCACTTCAGGATGCCTTGATCGCGACCCTCAAACAAATCACGATCTGGGCCGTTGCCGCTAACACTAGCGCCACCTTAAATGTTGTCCTTAGCGATGGTCAATCTTTAGTGGCATCGAGATACGCCTGTTTAACGCAATCTCCTTCTCTATACTGGGTTCGAGATGAACTATCTCTACCTGGCGGTGTTCTGATCGCCTCTGAACGCATGTTCGAGAGCAATCACTGGAATGTTGTCCCAGAAAATAGCTTATTGATCGTAACGCCTGATCGAGAAGTTTATACAGAGGCAATTTAGACCCTCGCAGCCAATGTTTTCTAATTCCACTGCCTTAATCACAGCCCTTAAGGTAAAGCACTGTGGAGGACACCACTGCGACACAATATTCGTGAGTTTGACAATTGCGATGCACCTTACCCTCGACCTCTTGTCCCTGCTACAGTTAAAAAATAGCTGTACTGTTCAGGATAAGGACTCTTAAGCCTTGCTAGACGACAATGCCAAACGCACCCTATTGCGCTATCTGCCCCACCCGCTCAATATTTGTGGCGTCAAAGACGGGGATGAGATCAATGGCTTTACCCTAAGCTGGACTACCCAGGCTTCTTTTAAGCCGCCCATGATTGCCATTGGTGTCCGCCAAGACTCTCGCTCCCACGCCATGATCAAAGCTAGTCAGGTCTTTGCCGTTAGCTTTTTAGATAAAAGTCAAAAAGACATGGCCGAAACCTTTTTCAAGCCTCAAAAAGGCGAAGGCGATAAGTTTGGCGATGTTGCCTATACCCTTGGTGCAGAAACCGGTTGCCCCATTATCGAATCATCGCTGGGCTATATTGAGTGTCGCGTTAAAGGGAGCCTAGAAGAAGGCGACCACTCTATCTTTCTCGGTGAAGTGATTGCTGCCGCGCTCCACCGTGAAGGAGAGCCTCTTTTACTGCAGGATACGCCCTGGCAATATGGTGGATAAGCATTGTTGAGTCTTAACTGTGATTGGGGAATACTAGAACTAGCGGTCGTTGAGACCTGCTAAACAATTTTCTATTTATGGCCCCTTGGGCTTCAATACGCTGGTTAAGAGAGCAATAAGATATGTTAACTGGATTTCCTAAAACCCTGACACGACTGATGGTCGGTTCAGCGTTAATGTCAACGGTCGCCCTAGCCCCGTTATTCGCGAACGCACAGACCCCCGGAGACGTCGTGGTCATTGGTGACTCACCTCGCGAATGGTCTGACTTTCAGTCCTATTGGAACCAGTTGATCAATTTGAATGCCCCCGCAGCACCGGCTCAAAGTGGCAGTCCTGCCTTAGCTGGCGGTGAAGACCCACAGCTTTTGGCCGCTAAGCTGAAGAAAAATCTGCAGGTGAGCAAGCTGCGCCTAGATCCGATCATTCGTCTGAACGGTTCTTCGATGTCTGCAGGCACACTGACGAACAAGAACAAAGAGTCTGTGACGGTTTCTAGTATTAATTTCGAGATCGTTGACGGCAGTGGCAAGCTACTTCAAACCGGGAGCGCAGCTCCTCAGCCTGCCACATTAGCACCGGGACAAACGGTTACATTCCAAGAGCAACTGCTCACGGTTCCTGCCGATGGTGGTTACAAAATTCGGTTGACGAACGACCCGTTTGTGGTTCAAGGTGGCGTCTAATCACGGCATCACTAGGGTTAAGGTGAGTTTTAGTGGCGCTAAAGTCGGTTGAGCGTTTCTAACGCTGAGCAAGATCTACAAACACGTCTTACCCAGCATTTGCGGTACATCATCAGAGAACGTGATCCGTTTTTGGGTCAAGCTGGTCATGCTTTTGTTCGAGAATATATTCGTCAAGAACTGACCCACTTTGGTACGGTCGAATCCCATGCCTTTAACTGGCAGGGACAAACCTACGAAAACTTGATCCTCAACATTAGGGGACAGGACAAAAGTCAGTCACCACCTATTTTGATCGGTGCCCATTATGATACGGTCCCAGGCTCTCCTGGAGCTGATGATAATGCAACGGGGGTGGCAGTGCTACTAGAGTTGGCTCGTTTTTTTAGCCACACTGCAGCACAACATCCCATTCGTTTAGTGGCCTTTGACCTAGAAGAATACGGGGTCGGGAACCGCGCTTATGCTGAACACTTGAAACAGCAAAGAGAATCATTACGGCTAATGTTGTCACTAGAGATGCTGGGGTATTGTACCGAAGCACCCGGCTCCCAGGCCTATCCGGCTAGGTTTTTAGAGTCTATTTATCCGGCGCAGGGCAACTTCATTGCTTTAGTGGGTAATTTAGGTGCGATCGCAGATCTGATCAAGATCAGTCGCACCATAAAGACAACCGTTCCATGCCAATGGCTTCCTGTACCCTTGAAAGGGCGCACCTTACCCGATACACGACGCAGCGATCACGCCCCCTTCTGGGATCTAGGCTATCGCGCCATTATGGTTACAGATACCGCTAATATGCGAAATCCTAATTACCATACTGCCCTAGACATTTATGAAAGTCTCAATCTACGGTTCTTAACCCAGGTTTGTCAGGGGCTAATGAATGCCATACAAAAACTCTGAAAATACCCTGAAGACAGTCCAAATCCTAAGCGCTAGGCTAGAGTCCCCTAGCAGATTTTAAACCACAGTCCACTGCAGTACAAAATAAAAGAGACGTCACAAAACAGCAAATATTTAACGATCAAGAAACATTAAGCGACAAATACTACTTTTAAAAAATGTAGAGCGTTTAACCACTGATCATAGACACGATCAAAAAATGTCCTTCCCTATATGGGGAGGCACTTCCCGCCGTGCTTGCCACCCGCGGGAGACCCGCATGACTATATGTGACTTTCATCCCTGACATAAGCTTACTGACGGCATCAGCCTATGCGCCTATATTGGACTAGTAAGTATCTGCTGCTCAACACTGTTTTGGGGCATGTGATGAGCGTCACAGCATTTACTTGGTAAGGGGTCTAATTTCAATAGAAGATAACCTTAGTTCAACTAAGGTTCTAAATGTTTTATAAGCAATCAGTCAATTTTGGCCTATATTGCTTGCGGTTCTTTCCCTAAATGGGAACAAATCTAACCTTTTATGTGAAAGTGCAGGGGTGTACTTTTTGGTTAGGTCGTAGAAACGTTTCTGAATTTTTAGTTTTGAATATTATCTCGTCTTTATTCAGGTCAATATAGCGACTGGATTATATAGATAGAACAGGAGCCTATTAAAATGGACTTGCAGAATCATTATATGGACAACGGCGAACACGCTTATAGTGAAGAATCCATTAAGCGTTGGGTAAGTGAGCTGACTGATTTCACCCCCAATCGTATTGATGAGGTTGTCCGTCATCTTCAACAACAAAAGTCTTATAGCCCACTGCTAGATTGAGGCTATTCATAGTCTCTGGTTACAAAAATTACACTAACTATAAGTAAGAAAAGCTCAAATCTTTAAAATTTCACCTTAGATACTGATCTAGTTTGCGTAATAAATCAACTTATACACGACAGCTATATACACGATTTTTAATCATGCCTTCAAGCAAGGAGTTAGCGCTTAGAGAAAAGATTTAATTGGGTCTAGTACCGCTTATTTCTATCTCTAATCAAGTTCTTCTTTCTTCGACTTTTATTCCAGGTAGCCCTATGTCGCAAGCAATAAATACGAAGGAACTCAGTCGGATTGTCCCGACACTCCCCACACTAAGTATTATCGGCTCTCCGGTCACGGCAAAGCCCTTTAAAGAGCAGATGAGAGCGATCATGATGTGGGCAAAGGAGCGCCGCAGCAAAGCCGTTTGTGTTGCGAATACCCATATGCTCATTGAGGCATACCGAAATCCCGATTTCGGCTCAGTTTTACAAAACGCTGATATGGTTACGCCTGACGGGAGGCCTTTAGTCTGGATGATGAAGACAATGGGCGCTCTGCAGCAAGATAGAGTGGCAGGTATGGATATATTCACGGCGCTTTGCCAAGCGGCTCCTCGTGAAAAGGTCAGCATTTTCTTGCTAGGTTCACAGTCTGACATTCTGGGACGGATGCAGGCTCGTTTGAAAACAGAGTTCCCTGATCTAGACATTGCTGGGGTGGAGCCGCTTCCGTTTCGCCCTATGACGCCTGCAGAAGATAGTGCCCTAATTGAGCGAGTCAATGCCAGTGGTGCTGGCATTGTCTTTTTGGCTCTGGGTTGTCCAAAGCAGGAGGCTTGGATTGATTGCCATAGGGATAAGATTCAATCGGTCATGATTGGTTTGGGCGGTGTCTTCCCTGTCTATGCAGGCATCCAAAAGCGAGCGCCCGGCTGGATCAGATCGTCTGGATTAGAATGGTTGTACCGCCTCATGCAAGAACCAACGCGTTTATGGAAACGCTATAGCAGCACCATTCCGCCCTTTGTATGGTTGGCACTTCAGCAGGTTCTAGAGCAAAAGTTTGCTTCCGGTTGCGACGAGGTTAGGGTAGCCAGAAATGAGGCACAATTGCATCTTGAAGGTTGCGAATGGTTCGATTCATAGTCCGTGCGATCTGAATATGGGGTTCATCTTCCTCGACCGGAATGATGAGAGCCTTTTGCCCTTGACCGATACGATCGCAAACCAAATTCGCCGCCTCTAGCCCTGTCACATAGGCTTTCTCCTGTGACCAAGACCCGTGGCGATTCACAATCCAATCCCCACTCAGAAATACATTATTAAACTCCGTCTGAGCAGGGAGTAAATACTGATAGCTCCCTGGCGCAAAATGGGTCACGGCACGGGGCAGGCGAATCACGCTGTGATCAATCACCGTTGCATCCCCAAAGCCCGGAACGCAGGTGGTTAGGTCCTTTTGCACCATCTGGAT
>JBAUJD010000215.1:0-7389 GCA_049683515.1 Thermosynechococcaceae cyanobacterium
GATCATCCCAGCCTCTAGATGACAGGCATTCCCGGTCGTAATCTGGACTGCCGTGGTCCCAGCTTGTTCGAGGCGTTGGGCATCGTTATCGGTTGCTAAGTCCCCGACGATGACCCCGGTTTTCCAGCGATCGCGACAATCTTTTACCAAGCGCTCAATCAAAGCCGTTTTGCCCGATCCAGGAGCTGAAAGGATATTGATGACCCGCCATCCCTGAGCATCGAAGAAGGATCGGTTTTGGGCTGCGATGCGATCGTTCTGACTCAGAATATTCGTTTGAATTTCAAGTCGACGCGGCAAAGGCTCTATCAGATCCGTTTTGCCTTCCACCTGGAGCTGACGTGGCTGATCAGGAATATGGACGTGATGTTCATGACCAATCCGGATCGGCCCAATCTCACTGCAGCCGCAATCTTGACACATTAAGAGACCTCCAGCGACGTTAGTTCTAGCTCTCGCCCCTGCCGTAATTCAGTCGTGAGCTGCTTACAAATTGGGCAGCTATAAATCCAGTCGCCAGGGTGAAAATCTTGCTGGCAAGTTGGGCAATAGCAGATCACCGGAACCGTTTCCAATTCTAGTTGTGCCTCAGCAGCGATGGTGCCAGCAGTCACGATCTCAAAGGCTAAGGTAAGGGCATCTGGAATCACGCCAGATAGTTCTCCGACTCGCATCTTAATCCAGTGAATCCGCTGTGCGCCCTGCTGAGCCGCTTGGGCCAGTGCGAGATCGAGCGCGTTCTGCATGATGCTCACTTCATGCATATAGGTTCTTCCGGTGTGGAGAAGCCCGCCATCTTCTGAGTTGGAATCAGAGTCTGGATGATCTCTAGAGCCTCTGCAATGCCCTCCTCAGCCATTGCCGACAGGTGCTCACCCATCGAGAAATCCTCAGCGGGTACCTCCACTGACCATGCGTGGGGACGATGACCATAGGTAGACTGAGCGAGGGCCAACAGCGACTGCGGGTCACAGGTATGCCCTAGAGCTGGGACAGAGCTTCCCGGTGTTTCGCAGCCCACAGCTTCGAGGGGTCTAACTTGAACATTGTGGGGGCCGCGAAACCGGCAGGCATCGACAAAAATGACCCATTCTGAACGGGAAAGTTCTTCAGCAAGTTCCGGGGTCAGTTGATGCAAAATCTTGGTTTGGACCGTCGGCACCTGCCAGTCTTCAATCGCATTCACAATTCTAGGACCAATGGCATCATCTCCTCGGAGTTCATTGCCATAACCAATCACCAAAACTGAATGCGTGGGGAGGGTGCTTTTCATAATCATGCTCTCTATCAAGCGTGACGATTGTCTACATTTACTTTAGGGCCAAAAGTTGAGGAGAACGTGAAGCGTCACCAGATCCTCAGATCTCACGTTGCTGATATATAAAGGGCTATGAACCACCTGCTACTGCTAATTTAGATGATTTTTGAGATTGCTCAGCAATAATGCATTCTGTTGTTAAGACCATCTCAGCAATCGATGCTGCATTCCTGAGGGCAGAACGAGTGACCTTCGCAGGGTCAACGATACCGACTTCAAGCAAATCAACAATCTCTCCGGTCACAGCGTTATAGCCAGTATTGAAAGGCTGATTCTTGAGATGTTCAATAACGAGTGCCCCATTGTGACCTGCGTTGATGGCAATCCGTCGCAGAGGGGCTTCTAGCGCCCGCGCTACAATCATGCCTCCAACTAACTCATCTCCGGTTAAGTGCTCTGCAGACCAAGCTTCTAGATCAGGAATGAGATGGACATAAGTGGTTCCCCCACCCGGCACAATCCCTTCTTCAACAGCAGCCTTCGTGGCATTGATGGCGTCCTCTAGCTTTAACTTGCGCTCTTTCATTTCGGTTTCAGTTGCAGCCCCGACTTTAATGACTGCGACGCCGCCGGTTAGTTTGGCTAGCCGTTCTTCTAGTTTCTCTTTGTCGTAGGCAGAATCGGTCTTTTCAATTTGATAGCGGATTTGCTCACAGCGAGTTTTCACGGCTTGTTCATTGCCTTCTGCTACGAGAGTTGTGTGGTCCTTCGTAAGAGTGAAGCGACGGACTTGGCCGAGATGCTCTAGCTCAGTCTGTTCGAGCTTGAGACCTGCCTCTGCGGAGATGACTTGTCCCCCGGTAAGGGCAGCAATGTCTTCGAGGATAGCTTTGCGGCGATCGCCAAACCCCGGTGCTTTGACCGCTGCCACTTTTAGAATGCCCTGGAGTCGATTCACCACTAGGGCTGCTAAAGCTTCTTGCTCGATATCCTCGGCAATAATGAGCAGTGGCCTACCGCTCTTAGAAACCTGCTCCAAAATTGGGACTAAATCCTGAACCCGGCTGATCTTTTGCTCGGTTAACAGGATGTAGGCATCTTCATAGAGCGTCTCCATTCGTTCGGCATCGGTGACAAAGTAGGGCGAAATGTATCCCCGATCGAATCGCATTCCCTCCGTCATTTCAACCTCAGTTTGGATTGACTTGCCATCTTCAAGGGAAAGGGTGCCTGCATCGCCAACCTCCGCCATTGCTTTGGCAATCATGTGACCAATGGCAGGATCGTTACCGGCTGAGATTGTACCCACTTGAGCCATTGTTTCCGAGTCTTTGACCGGCTGTGCATGTTCAAGAATGAGGGCGAGCATCGTTTGAGTGGCCTGCTCAATCCCCCGCCGAATCGCCATTGGATTGGCTCCGGCAGCTACATTGCGTAAGCCTTCGTGGATGATAGCTTGGCCGAGAACGACCGCAGTGGTGGTGCCATCTCCTACGGTGTCATTGGTTTGAGAGGCGACCTGCCGGAGTAGAGAGACTCCTGTATTTTCGATGTGGTCTTCAAGCTCAATGTCTTTGGCAATGGTGAATCCATCGTTCACTATTTTGGGCGCACCAAATTTTTGACCGAGAACGACATTTCGCCCTTTTGGCCCTAAGGTCACTCCGACCGCTTTGGCTAAGACATCAATCCCGCGTTCTAGAGCTGAGCGTGCTGCATCATTGTAGGTCACAGATTTAGCCATGGTGTCTACTCTCCTGTGTTGACTTGCGGGGGATGGTTGACTGAAATCAGTTTTGTCTTGAACGGTCTCGTTCTAACCAATCAAAGATCAGGTTTAGCTGTTCCAACGTCACTAAACCGTAGTGCCACAACGCGATGGATAGGGGGCCGTGATCGCGTTGACTGAGCTTGGTTGCAGTTGCTATTGCAGCGGGCGACAGCTCTAAGTCATTTTGCAGAAACTGGAGGAAGCGGGGATAGTTTGTGAGCCACATGGTGAGGATGGATTTCGCTATGGCTAAATTTGTAATGCTTAAACCTGAGGAAGTTGTGAGGGCTAATTCTGAGGATGTATGGAGTCTAGAGATGAGATGAACGCTCAGAACCCTGTTTTCGTCATAAGTTCTTCAAAATGTTGTTATAGGTTGAAGGTGAAGCCAAAGCGGCATTGCTGCTGCGGATGTTATTTAGTTCATTGTAAGGAGGGGTAATCATGCATGTTTTCTGGCCCCCAGATGTCTTTACCTATATCTTGGTCAAACTCATTGTTTTGGCCCTTGTCATTCTGATGTGGTGGATGCTCCGAGCACCCACGATTGTCTGAATTGTTCAGTAAAAAGAGAACGTTTCCCCTGTGACGGACAGGTGATGGAGGTGGCAGGATGTTCGCAACAAAAACCCTGCGGATAGTCTTGATGGCTGCGATGGCCTGTGGCCTACCTTCGGTAATCGCAACCCTAATCGCAGGAACTGGACTCCCAATGTCAGCAGTCTCTCAAACTACCAAGCCAAAAAGTATAGAAACGCTTGCTGATGGAGACTATCAGTTCTGTAGCCAACCCGTCCCTAAAGACTGGCGGGATGGGGCAGGGGTTTGCTTTAACTTTGCAAAACGAGGAGATCGCATAGATGGCTACTACGGCTTTCCTCATTCTGGGGATCTTGTTTGCCTTCGTGGCCGAGCACAGCGAACTCAGATGATCGGTCAGGCATTGGTCATTTCCTGGCCCGGTCATACTTGGTCAAATACTCCACCCATGTTTGAGTGGAAGTTGGACAACCACTTGACCCTCAATAGCGGTTATGTCATCCGCAGCATCAAGGAAGAAACTGGACCTGTTGCTTGGATTCAGTTTGATGCTGCTGTATTGAACCTTGAGGGCTTCTATCAATATTCCAAGGTCAAAATGAGTTCCCCTGCACAGCTTTGTGGTTGGGATTATTGATCGATCTTTTACTGGAGTAGAACGATGCTTAGTCTCTCTCCTCGACGAATTGATTCTTTTGGTACCGTCCGGGCCTTTGCTCAACTCTGTCGCCCAACACTCTCTGTGTTGGCGGCTGTTGCAGGCTGCCTCACCCTTTATGCTCTCAATCCAGATGCACCAGGGTTACTCTATCTACTGACGGCGATTGTTCTCGTTTGTACAACGGCGGGTGCTTTCGCGATCAATGATTACGATGATATTGAGAAAGATCGCATCAACCATCCCGAGCGACCGCTCCCTTCTAGGACTCTGATGCCACAGCACGCTTGGTGGGCTGCGGTCGTCCTATTTGCTATGGCTCTGCTGGCGGCTATTCCTCTAGGGCTATCGTCTTGGATGCTGGTCGCTGTTAGCTTGCTCTTACTTTGGAATTATTCCGCCATTTTGAACGTCAGCGGTATCTTAGGGAATGGCGTTGTGGCGACGATTGTGGCAGCTCTGATCTTGTTTGCCAGCTTTGTGGCAGGGCGGCCTCTGGCAATGCTCTATCCCAGCACCTTCCTGTTCGGCTACATCCTGGCGAAGGAGATTGTCTGGGATATTCATGATGCGGTGGGCGATCGCAACCGAAATGTATACACCATTGCCAATCTTTGGGGCGCGGGTACTGCGTTCACGATTGCCTGGGGATTACTGATGTTGCTGTGGGTTTCTGTACCAGTTGCGATCTCATCCTACTCGATGGCGCATCCCCTCCTGTTTGGGATTTGTTCATCGACCATGCTGGCTAGCTTTTCTCTGGCGCTGCGGCGGTATCAGCGAAAACAAACCTCATCGACTTACACCAGCCTGATTGTTTGGGGGCGATTGGGGATGGTCATCGGTCTGATCGGACTTCTGGGAACGGCACCACTGCTGTAGAAGATATTCCTGGGTACGTGGTTCACGCTAAGGAAGCACTATATTGATTAGGATGAAGGTGTCACTAGAAAGATCAGGATTCCATTGTCTCCACAGGTAAAGGTGTTTTATGGGTGTTGTGCAAATTGATGTTCCTGATGAAGTTCTGGTGAGCTTAAAAGAATCAGATGCAAGTATCTCTCAGGAGTTATCTATACTAGCTGCGGTGAAACTCTTTGAGCTAGGAAAACTTTCGTCCGGTCGGGCGGCTCAGTTAGCAGGGATGTCAAGGGTTGAATTTTTAAGCATATTAGGGCGATATCGCGTCTCACCCTTTGATCTTTCCAGTGAAGAGCTAGAGAATGATGTCCTCAACGCCTAACGCTAAGATCATGGTCAACACTTCACCACTACTCTATCTGCATCAGGTTGGTCACCTTGACCTACTAAAGCATTTATATCAAGAGGTCTCGATTCCGAAGGCTGTCCAGCAGGAGTTGCAGGCTGGTGAACAGAAGGGAATTGATGTTCCTGTTCCTGAATCGCTTGAGTATATTCAAATTCTTAAGGTTGATAATCCGGCCCTGATTCCCAATGTGACCGATTTGGGGCAGGGAGAGGCCGAAGTGATTGCTCTCGGCATTCAGAATCTCGGAAGTTTGAGTATTCTAGATGATCAATTGGGACGACGTATTGCTAAACTTTACGGACTTCAATGTACTGGAACGCTTGGTGTGTTGATCAAAGCGAAGCAGGAGGGATATTGAACCGCTGTTGCTCCGATCATTGATAACCTTCGTCATCAGGGGATGTGGCTTAGCGATCTCATCATTAGCGATATTTTGGTGCTTGCTGATGAAGTCCTTTGAGTCATTTTTAAAGAAAAGCAGGTACCACCGACGGAAATTGATGAAGCGATTGATAGCTGCACAAAACTCAACAGCCCAGTTCAAAAGGATTAGTAATGCGAGAGTTTGATTTCACGCTGAAGTTCAAACTTAGCGACATTCAGGCTAATCTCGAAGACTATCTTGAAACGCTCTATGAAAGTGGATGTGATGATATGCGGTTGTCGGTGTTGGAAAACTCGGACAAGTCTCGCTCAATTTTGTTCGTGAAGCGTCTTCTGCTTGGGAGGCGATTTCAAGTGCGATCTCAGATGTGAAGCGAGCGATTCCGAATGCAGAACTGTTATAGATGCACCTTAAAATTATTCTCGAAGTCTAATTTCCTCTTCCCTTGCCATCCATTCTTTTGCCGCTCTGATTTTGTCTTCAGTATAGTCTGTGGGGTCGGGTAAGTTGTTAAAATAGTCGGACCATTTTTCTGTGAGGGAATCTAGAGACATTATTTGGGGTTTCATTTGGAGTTGAGAGTAGATTATAGGATATAACTGAGCAGGTAGATCTTTCCCTTCAAAAAATCGTTTAAAGATCCACAGATAACAATCAACTAATTCAAGCCCTATACTTTCTTTCCCTGGCTTACAAGTAATTGGTACAGAGGGCATATTCAACAGGTCAATTTTAGGTAAGCCTGGTCCAACAGCCCAATCTACATTTCTAGTCTTTGCATAGAATTCGGCAACACTTTCCTGTGATCGATTGAATTGAGCTTGCTGATCAACAATGATGCTCGATGCCGATTGAGGATTATCAAGCCTTGATGCGATACCATGCATCACTGCCTGAAATCCTATTATGTTCGGCGTGACCGAGTGTACGTCTTTCGTAGTTTTGCAGTTGTATGCAAGCTCGGACGGATTATGAATGGCCCAGTTGAGTGCATCTCCGATAACTTGTCTTGAAAAGGGATCTGGAAGCTTTGATAAGCGTGATACTAGCTCACTACACACGTAAACAAGTTCAGCCTCAGCCGATTGGTTATTCGTATCGATCCGGGCCTTCCATGCTCGTTTTATCAAATCTTTATCAAACAGGCAAGCAACATTTGCTTGCAGAAGATAACGCAGCGGTGTCCGATAGCCACTCCACAGCATTGCAGGATTCATCCCTTGATCAAATACTTGATCAAAGAATGACATGATGGCATGGTCTGCTTTTTCAATTATAACAATATCAAACCTTGGCTGATATTTTGATTGAATTGATATCAAATAGTTGCTAATTTCAATTACGCCTTCAAGTCTGAGTTCAGAGGCATGTAGTCTTTCGACGCCTTTTATCTGTCTAGCTTTAATGACCTCGGCTTTAGCAAATATGTCAAGATCAACCGTGGCGCTGAGCACTCCGTAGTAAAGCTATGCCTTACCCATAAGTCCTGAAAGCTTAGTGACAATTG
>JBAUJD010000216.1:0-6739 GCA_049683515.1 Thermosynechococcaceae cyanobacterium
GGTCGATTCTGCTACATCTAATTATTCTCAGCGTGAGCTTCAGCTACCCTACGCTGCCTGAGTTGAGTGAAGATGATGCCATTGAGATTGAAGTGGTCGAACTTCCCGAAGATGAATCACTCCCCGAAGAAGAGCCACTTGAAGATGTCAGTGAAGGCATTGCTTCTCCTGAACCGCAAGATTCGAAGCCGGAGCCAATCGAAGCAGTCGCTAAGCCAGAGCCGAGCGATGCCGAAGAGTTGGTTGCGAAAGCACCTGCGATCGCGCCAAAACCTGATTTATCCGAGCCAAAAGTTCCAAATGAACCAGAGCCACCTCAACCCGTCCCAACCCCCGAACCATCAACAGCACCCTCCCCTGCTAGCTCCCCTGAACCGAAGCCCCAGGCATCCACTGCCCCTCAACCACCTAAAACATCTCAGTCCCCTACGCCAGCAAATCAGCCGAATCCAGCAACCTCTCCATCTGTTGTTCCGCCAGTGGCGACCAATAGCAGCTCTCCCCAGCCCACGGGTCTACCCCCCGCTCAGGGATCAGTAAAAACTACGCCTCGGGGGTCGTTGGGGTCCCAAACGCCAGCGCAGGGAACACCTAGCGGTACGTCAACCTCCAAAAATACTAAGCCCTCTACACCGCAGCCCGGTCGGAGTCGTCCCCAGAGTCAGCCCAAGGGAATTAACCAACCGACGGCCAAGGGACCGCAGCCCAAAGCACCGATCACACCTAAGAGCAAACCCTCCAAGTCGAAAGGAAAAGGGCGATCTAGGCTAGGTGGCGTGGGATATGAGAAGGAAAAAGGCTCTTTGACCACTGCTGGATTATCAGAACGGTTTGTCCCGGTCTACAAAGGCGGCAAGCTAGTGGACCTAAAGCTAGAACGCTCCACGGGTAATCCCGACCTAGATCGAGCCATCAATAAAGACAAACAAAAGTTTTTAAAGAAGGTCAAAAAACAGCTCAAGTCACTGCCCCCAGAAAAACGGGGTAAACCGATCCGAATCAAATTTGAAGGCAAAACTCGCACCGCCAAAGAACGAGAGCAAGCCCGACGCAATCGAGAACTCTCCGCCCAACGGAAAAAGGAACGGGCTGCGGCTAAGGCCCGACGTGCTCAACAACAGCAGCGTAACCAGTCCCCCGTTGGAGGCGCTGCCTCTTCTCCAGTCGCACCTAAACCGGCCACAGCACCGGCCAAGAGTGTTCCAGAATCGGCACCGGCTAAGTCTGCGCCCACCAGACAAAATCAGCCGCCAACGTCAAAGCCAACCTCAAAGCCTGCTTCTCTCGCTCCATCTGCACTACCCAAGTCAGCACCATCAACACAGACTAAGCCAGCGTCACAATCTGCTCCGGCTCAACCCAGCGCACCAAAAACAACCCCAAAATCAGCACCGCCCAAGTCGGCACCCACTCAGTCGGCACCCAAACCCGTCAAACCTGCGCCTAAACCTGCATCAAAACCTGCACCTGGTAAGTCCGCACCTAAATCTGCACCCAAGCCTGCCGCGAAGTCAGCACCCAACCCCGCAAGACCCGCACCTAAACCTGTTGCGAAACCTACTCCACGACCTAAGCGTATAAAACGAACACCTGCACGACCGAAACCTGCACGACCAGCACCTGTCAGGCCCGCTCCACGGCCCAAACCTGCGAGACCAGCGCCTGCAAAACCTGCTGCACCCCCGGCTGTTCCGGCACCATCAGGGGAGTGAGTCGAAAGTCGTTCATTAAACCAAAGTTAGGATGGAACACCATTGATCAAGTCATTGATGCAACAGCAGCGTTCAACCCACCCTCGCCCCTTCCCCCTCGTGCTATTGCTAGGAGTTGGATTACTGGGCACGATCGCCCTCTCCCTTATCCAAGGATCCGTGAGTATGAGCCTCGCCGAACTCTGGCAAGCTCTTTGTCACCAGGGATCGACGCTTAACCAAACGATTGTTTGGGAGTTGCGGTGCAAGCAGTGTCAAAGATGCAGCTAGGCCGCTGGATGCTTGCGGGGGGCGTTGTCATGGTTCCCCTGCTGGGGTTTTCAATTGTGGCTATTGCCCTAATCGTTGAAAGATTATGGTTCTGGATGCAGAATAACCGGCGGCAGAGACCAATAGTGCAGCGGGTCTTGCAGCTCTACCAGTCCAAAAATGCCTACCAAGCCATTGGTGTTCTCAAGAACAACCTCAACCTACCCATTGCCCGCATTTTTCTGGCGGCGTTGCAGCTTGAAGAGCCGACAACCGAGGAGTTTCGGCTAGCCCTAGAAACGGAGGCTCAGGCAGAATTACCTCATCTCAAACGATTCAATACCGTTTTTGACACCATCATTACGGTCTCTCCGCTGCTGGGACTGCTGGGAACTGTTACAGGATTGATTACCTCCTTTGCTTCCCTAGACTTGGGCAATATCGGCGGTACGCAAACCGTGGAAGTAACAGGAGGAATTAGCGAGGCGTTGATTTCGACCGCAGCGGGCTTGGTCGTGGCAATTATGACGCTAATATTTGCCAATACTTTCCGAGGCATGTATCAACGCCAGTTAGCTTACATCCAAGAATATGGAGGGCAGCTAGAGCTGATCCATCGCCGTCAATATGAGCGCGGAGGGTTGCCCCATGCGACTGCCCAGTGAGCCGGAAGCTCCGGCTCAAATCAATATTGTGCCGATGATTGATGTCATTTTTGCCATTCTGACATTTTTTATTATCGCCACTCTCTTCCTGAATCGCAGTGAGGGACTGCCCGTTGATTTACCCCAGGCCAGCACTGCTAAACCTCAGCTTTCAACCAAAGTGATCGTCTCCATTGAACCCAATGGCGATCTGGCCCTCAATCAGGAACCGATTCAGCTCAGTGGGTTAGAGAGGCAGATTAGAACTCTAGCCGATACCAATCAAAAAGTGGTGGTGGTGATTAATGCAGACGAAAAGGCGGAGCATGGTCAAGTTGTGAACGTCATGGACCGGATTCGCAAGATTGAAGGGGCTAAATTGGCGATCGCAACCCGTCGCCCCTAACCCCTCACCAGTACACTTCTAGAACCTAACACCAGTAAGCCTACAACTGATTGATCAACCGAGGCATTGCAAAAGAGAATGATAATCATTATCATAATTAGATGCTTTTCAACACAGCATGAAGCATCTTAAAAACGCAAGCTGGTTGGCAAAAGGTCGATGTATCTTCAGGTTCTCCCAATCTCTGAGCTTAGATCCTATGCTAGGGTTCAGACACAATTTCATAAACTCGGTTCTAACGGGGTACAACCGTTAGAGGAAACGGGGAAAGTTCGGTGTAAATCCGTCGCTGTCCCGCAACTGTAATGAGGCTTTAGCCTCTAAGTCAGAATGCCCGCCGAGTTTTAACTCACTTTCACAGCATCTGCGAGGTATAGATGAAAAGTGTAAAGGTCAGGTTTCCTGTGATCAGGAAGCTCCTCTCTATTTTTAGTTTCAATATCATGGTCTGGCTTGTCTTCACTCCATTGACAAGCTTGGCCCAATCAAATTCTAGATATCGCACTATAAATCTGAGTCAAAGCCTCCTGTCTCCCTTTGTTCATGAACCCGCCTGGGATCAGTGGCAGGCCAGATGTCGCTCAGTTGCCCAAGGTCTATCTTGGCCGATAGCGATCGCCCACGGTGTTTTAGTGTGGAATAGCCAATCATGACCCAATACGCTCTATTCGTCTGTCGCTCCTGTGCCTTCTCACGCACCCAACGGGACTATGTGGGACAACGCGGTGGCCGCCATCTGCTCAACAGTTTACAGCGACTTCAGGAGCAATGGCCCTTACCCCCTGGGTTCAAGATCGAAGCCGTAGACTGCCTTAGTGCCTGCGATCGCCCCTGCACCATTGCCCTAGCCGCAGCGGGGAAAAGCACCTTAATGTTTGGTGACCTGCAACCGCTCCACAGTGCCGCACCCATTTTGCAACTGGCCCACCAATATTATTCCAGCTCAGATGGCATCGTTCCCCGGCAGAGCCGTCCAGAGGCGCTTCAGAAAGGGATTCTAGCTCGGATTCCCTTTCCTGACCTGTAGCAATATCTGCAATATGTACCATGACTCAATTGATGGATCGCCCAACTCACAGAAAAAAGACTATTTTATGCAGATACATCAATACAACTGGCTCTGTGCAGATCGCCCGTCTTGCAAATCTCTCTTGCAGTGACCTGGAGAAAGTTCTGTTTCCGGGCGATCGCCTAGTATTTAAGGCTGACCCAGACGCCTATCTAGAGATTTATACCCCAGAGATATGTAGCGCACTGCTAGCCGAGCGGATCTGGTGCCTTCAGCTTCGATGTGACCCTTCAGTTCAGCTCTAATGAGATTTCTTCACCCATAATCCTATGTATGCCACCCATCGACAAGAGACGAGTCCTGTTGCGCGAACTTTTAAGCGACGAGAATATTTGCCTATGATCCAGAATCTTCTCTGGCGAATTGACACGGGTATGATCCGCACCTTTACTTTGCATGAAGACGGCACGATCACAACACTCGGACTTTGGGGAGCAGGTGATATTGTGGGCTACCCCCTTGCTGGGGTCGAGCCATACCAAATTGAATGTCTCAACCACGTTTGTGTTCATCGGCTTCAGATCGAAGACGGCAGAGAGCTAGAGGCGATCATGCAGGTTCACCTTTATCAAAGTCAAGCCCTGCTCACTATGCATAATGGTTCAGTGCAAACGCGCTTTAGAGCGTTCCTACATTGGCTAGCCGAGAAATTTGGCCAGCGGTCTGGAGAAGAATGCTTTATTCCGCTCCCGCTCACCCATCAAGACATCGCCGAAGTGATCGACTCAAGCCGAGTGACAATCACCCGCTTGATCGGGCAATTTGAGAGAGAAGGGATGCTGTCCTGGTCTCGGAAAGGCTGCGTATTACGCCATCATTCCGGTTCAGGGACAAAGCCTGCCAATCACACCGCCAGAATTCGTCGTCATTGACGATGGAATGATTTATGAAGTGACTGCTTGACGGCCCATCCATTCACCCTTACTGCTTCGCCATCTTCGATGCCCCTTCTTAAACCCCTCGCAGAACTCAGTAACCATCATCAGCTATCGGATTATATTACTGCGATCGCTTGGTCACCCGTTGGCAATGCCCTAGCCGTAAGTTCGGGGGCAGGAGAGGTTCTCTTGCTGCACGACGGTCTTGATGTGCTGCTTCAAGACACCAGTGGCTATTCTATTGATGACGTTGCCTTCTCCGCTGATGGACAGTGGTTAGCAGCCGGTGGTCAGGCCGGAGATGTCCTGCTCTGGTGCAGGTTGACAGAGAAAACCCCAGCCTCAGAGACCCTAACGGGTGACTCTGCTTGGATTGATCGGCTCCGGTGGCATCCAAAGCGCAACTTACTGGCCTTCAATCGCGGGAAGGTCGTACAAATCTGGGATGCCGATAGGGCCGAGATGCTCACCAATCTTGAAGTAGATGCCCAAGTTCAAGATATCGGCTGGTCGCCCGATGGGCAACATATTGCGGTTGCAGCCAATACCCTAGTCCACATTTGGCAGATCTCACAGTGGCATCACCCCCGCTATCAATGGGAATTAATGGCTCCAGCGATGTCTCTATCCTGGTCGCCGGACGGGGCTTATCTGGCCACAGCAAACCAAGACAAAAGCGTCGGTGTTTTAACGTGGGCAAGGGTATCTCTTCTCAATCAGGCTCCCACCGCAGAAGATGACTTGCCGACCCTCATCCGAGGGTTTCCGGGTAAGATTCGCCAACTCGCTTGGGCTGATGTACCTGATTCAGATCGCTCCCCCATTTTAGCGGCTGCAACCCGTGAATTTGTGGCGATGTCGATGCTGCTACCCGACGAAGGCTGGCAAAGTTGGGTATTAGATATCCACAATGAAAATGTTTTAGATATTGCGTTTCAGCGCCAAACGGGTCTGCTCGCCTCTCTATCTGAAGATGGTTGGGTCATTTTGTGGCAAGCCGCCATTGAGGTTGCCCAGGTGCTCAGTGGAGCGAGGGACGGATTTTCGTGCTTGGCTTGGCACCCCACTGGAAAGCGTCTAGCCGCTGGTGGTCAACAGGGTGAAGTTTTGGTTTGGTCCGTTTGTTTAGATGATGAAAATGCGCTGGAGCTGGAGTCAATGTGACCATTACTATCTCAGATTGGCCCATATTTGGCATCAATATTCGTTGCCCGCTTTGCTGCCGACTCAGTCCAGCCCTCATGCTAACCGATGCGTATCTTTGTCCTCGCCACGGGGTCTTTGAAGCCGATCCCGTGACGGGCGGCCTCATTCACCTCGATTCGGAGCGATGTTGGCATCACTGGCAGGGCAACTGGTATCAGCAGCATCGCGACCCGGAAGGGCTAAAGAGAGAAGTCTACCAAGGGCTTGATCACCTGCATTACCAGGGCCGTCGAGCGATCAAACTGACCCTTGCTCACCGATATGAGGCGTTAATCCAGCCCCATTTAGAACATCGGTCTGACTGGTGGCGACAGATTTACTATGCTAAACCCCGACTCTACGGACTGCCCTTCGAATTTAGCCCCGCCATCGATGCTGATTCCCGCTGGCAGATGATCAATTTTGAATTCTCTACAGAATTTGGCCCGCCAGCTTATTCCTACCCGTTCTGCACTAGGGGGGATGGGGGCGTTGGCAAATAAACACAAGAGTCAGTAGGACGGACATCGCCTTGTGTTGATGCACCGTTGGCTGATTTTTGAAAAAATATGATAATGATAATCGTTGTACTTATT
>JBAUJD010000217.1:0-5946 GCA_049683515.1 Thermosynechococcaceae cyanobacterium
GGTAAACAGCGACGGCACGGGCGCAATAATTTTGTGCCCCAAAGATTTCGCAATTCGCCGGCCTTGGGGACTGCTGCCGGTGGCTAAGAGGATGCGATCGCATCCCACCTCATCCCCCGACCCCAAGGTCACTCGAAAGTGTGCTCCAGATTTCGTAACGGCGGTTACCGCCGCCCCCGTGCGAATGTCGATGCCCAGCTCTCTGGTCGTCTGCAGCAAACATTGCACAATCGTTCCCGAATCATCGGTAACCGGAAACATCCGGCCATCCGCTTCCGTTTTTAGCGTGACCTGATGCTGAGCATACCAAGCCACCGTGTCTTGGGGCTGAAAACGACTGAACGCCCCGCGCAGCGCTTTGCCGCCCCGTGGATAGTGCTGCACCAGCTCCGCTGGATCAAAGCAATGATGGGTGACATTACAGCGACCGCCGCCAGAGATGCGCACCTTTGCCAGCAGCGTTTTGCCCGCTTCTAGCAGCGTAATTTTGGCCTGCGGAAAAGCTTCAGCGCAGGCAATGGCACCAAAGAATCCGGCAGCACCGCCACCAATCACCACAACGTTCATAGCAGGACTTAGGACTGCAGATAGGACTCCAGAACGTCTGAAGCCAGCTCCGTCAGCGTTTTGCCTTCGGCTTGGGCCTTGTCCTTAAGGCGACTGTAGACATCTTCACGGAGGTTGACGCGATGACGTAGACGGGTCTTGGCGCTTTTGCTCGGTTCGTAGGTTTGGGCGAATTGGCGCAGGGACTCAAAGGTGATGCGATCGCAAAAGTCTCCAAAGCTTTCAGGTTCACCATCCTTGAGACGAGACTGCTTAAAGTACATCAGCAGCGGCTCCAGCGTGGCCTCCAGGTTTTGAATCGGCATTAATTCCTGGTAGACACGAGCCAAGCGAGTCTGATTGGGGCTACCGCCGAGCCAAAGCTGATAGGTTTCAGGCTTGATGCCTACAAATCCCACTTCTGCCATATAAGGGCGCGCACAGCCATTGGGGCACCCCGTCATTCGGATTACAAACTGCTCTTGCTGAAGGCCCAGCCGATTGAGCAGCGCCCGAATGCGATCAATAATGCTGGGGATGACGCGCTCTGATTCTGTAATCGCCAAACCGCAGGTGGGCATCGCGGGGCAAGCCATCGCATAGCGAACGAGGGGATCAATCTCGCCCACCTCTTGAATGCCGTGCTGCTTTAGAATCTGCTGAATTTCAGCTTGCTGACGGGGCTGAATGTTGTACAAGATCAGATTCTGGTTCCCCGTCATCCGAATCGGCAACTGATAGGTTTTGACTAACGTTCGCAGCGCTGACTTCAGGCGCAGTGTGCCCTGATCGTGAACACGACCATTGACAATTGATAGCCCATAGAAGAGCTGACCATCGCCCTGCTCATGCCAGCCGAGATAGTCTTCATACTTAAATTCAGGCAGTGACCGGAAAGGCTCCAGAGGCTTACCAAAGTACTGCTCCACAACATTCTGAAACTTTTCTAAGCCCCAGTCATGAATCAGGTACTTCATCCGGGCATGGCGGCGCTGATGGCGATCGCCATAATCTCTCTGCGTTGCCACCACCGCCTTGACCACATCATAGATATCGTCCTTAGAGACAAACCCTAACGGGTCAGAAATACGGGCAAAGGTTTCTTCTTTGTTGTGGGTACGGCCCATACCGCCACCGACCAAGACATTAAAACCCTCTAGCTCACCCTGGTCATTGGTGATCACCACCAAGCCTAAATCATGGGTATAGAGGTCAATAGAATTATCGCCGGGGACCGTCACCGCAATTTTGAACTTGCGGGGCATGTAGTGCTCCCCGTAGATCGGCTCTTCGGTGCCCTCTATATTGGTGTTGTTACGGTTGCGCTGACGAGCGATCTTTACGTCAGGGTGTTCTTCACCCGAGACGACTTTCTCTCCATCGAGCCAGATTTCGTAATAGGCTCCGGTTTGGGGCGTCAGCAGATCGGCAATTCGGTTGGCATACTCCTGGGCATGGGCATAGTCGGGTCGATTTGTATAAGGAACCGGTGGAGCCATCACGTTTCGGTTCAAGTCGCCGCAGGCACCCAGGGTAGACCCCATATTCTTAATAATGCTAGCCATTACGGTTTTCAGATTCTTTTTGAGAATGCCATGAATCTGAAAGGCTTGCCGAGTGGTAGCCCGCAGGGTCTGATTGCCGTAGGTCTCTGAAAGCTGATCCAGGGTTAAATACAGCTCTGGCGGAATAAACCCGCCGGGGCAGCGAGTCCGCAGCATAAACTGATAGTCTTTCTCTTGACCGCGAACGCGATTATCTCGATTGTCCTGCTGATAAGAACCGTGGAACTTGAGAATCTGAATTCCATCTTCGGGCAAAGAAGCAGCAGGAGTCGTGAGTTCGTGGAGTATAGGCGATCGCAGAAAATGGCTCTGCTCTTTAATCCCTTCAAGTTTTGAGGGCTTTGCAGTAGGGGCCGACGGAGCATTAACCATGGGTGCAGTGAATCAGACTCAAGGACAAAGAAGCCACCTCATATATAGATAAGACGAGGTGGAATACTTAACAATTATTGCGTTTCGTATAGAACAACCAAGATTGTCCGGTAATCCGGTCGGGATTACGATGAATACACATCAATTGTACATTGCCCAATCTAAGAAGGGGGCGGGATCCGCCGAGAGAGTCACCAAACTTCAACAAAGTTTAGACAGCCTTAGACGCGCCCCATCTATGCCCACAGGGTTAAGAACGGCTGCACCAAAAAGCCTATTCTAATGTTGAGGGTGATTATGCTGGGCACACACTCGATTCCAGCATCGATCTAAAAACTGAATCTGATACTGCCGCCAGAACAGACCAGGACTCAACCGAAGTTGAATTTCGGGGTGGAACAAGGGCTGGTTCAGATACTGCCACACAGGGAATCGGTTCGACGTAGACTGGCTATTCATGATAACTGCAAGGGTGATGATATTAGTTGGGTGAGAATAGTAAGGCGTTCGTTAACTAGAAAGTGATAACCGACATTGTCCTAGCGCCTCAAATGCCCATAAAAAGCTGCGAGACTCTCATCAAAGGAGTGGTCCAGGACAACGGCTGAAAGTCAATGGCTCTCTCTAACAACCGCTTAAATTTAGAGTACCCACATCTTCTGTATGCCTTTAACATTCACCCAAATGATCGTGACTCGGCCAGGGAACAACGTCTCGCCAGTCAATCTAGTGAATAGAGCGACATTGAGACAGATCACGCAGTGCGCCAATCCATCGAACCTTGCGAATTTTTTCACGAAAAAGCGAAGATGCTCGTTAGAATCTAAAGAAGAAAGTTAATAATCTGTTAATGATTGCAAATATCTGCTCTCATGTGCGGTGAATCCACGCGCTAGAATCGAGCGATGTATGGCTCACGTTTAGCCCTGTGGTCGTTGGCGTTGCTTATAGAGGAACTCTCAAATCCCATGTCTTTATTTGACTGGTTTGCGAATCGCGAGAAGGCTAGCCCCGTCACGCAGGCTCAACCCGAACGCGAAATAGCCGATGGACTGTGGACCAAGTGTGAGTCCTGTAGTGCCTTAACCTACACCAAAGATTTGCAAACGAATCTGATGGTCTGCCTAGAGTGTAACCATCACATGCGGGTGTTTAGTGATGATCGCATCCGACAACTGATTGATGTGGGCACGTGGGCTGTCATGGATGCAGACCTCATTGCCTGCGATCCGCTCAAATTTAAAGACCGGAAAGCCTACAGCGAACGCCTCAAAGAGTATCAAGAGAAAACAGGTCTTCGAGATGCCGTTCAAACCGGCGTTGGCCGTATCGAAGACCTGCCCGTCGCGCTGGGGGTGATGGACTTCCGTTTTATGGGAGGCAGCATGGGTTCTGTCGTGGGCGAAAAGCTGACGCGGTTGATTGAACGAGCCACCCAAGAACATCTACCCGTGGTCATTGTTTGTGCGTCTGGCGGTGATAGGATGCAGGAAGGGATGTTGAGTTTAATGCAGATGGCTAAGATCTCGGCTAGCCTAGATCGCCATCGAGAGCAAGGATTTCTCTATATTCCCCTTCTAACTCACCCCACAGCGGGGGGGGTTACCGCTAGCTTCGCGATGCTAGGCGACATGATTTTAGCCGAACCCAAGGCCACTATTGCCTTCGCTGGGCGTCGCGTCGTAGAGCAAACGTTGCGAGAGAAGCTACCTGACGACTTCCAAACAGCAGAGTACCTGCTAGACCATGGCTTTGTGGATGCCATTGTGCCTCGCCCTCAGCTTAAGGCTACGCTAGCGCGGTTAATCCGAATTCATCAACCGTTACCCAAAATTTCTGATGTCTCTGCCGTTGGGCAGAGAAGCCCCTCAGCAGAGCATGTAGGGCGATAGTTGAGGCCAGAATCAAAGAAGCTCCTGGGGGCTTCATTTGGGAAAGGGACCTCTCAATGGCATGATATTAGGTAAATCAATCTTGTTAATGCCAACAAGCTCACCATCATGGAATTTGCAGACCTGTCGATCGTGTTTGTGCCCATGAGAGCTGCTTAGTTTAAACGCGTTGATTGATCTGTATTGATGAGAGCCTGAATTAAAAAGAAAAATTGAAAGGAGAACTATGCTGAAAAGATACATGTTGCTGGCGGTGGCTACAGTCTTCTTAGCGTTCCAGTTGTTGGCGGGTAGCGCAAATGCGATAGAAATCGACGAAGCAGTGCGAACTGTTGCTGCAGATACTAGCGGCGGTACGGTAACCGCGAGCTTAGACGACCTAGCCAATGGTGAGCGCAAGTTTAACTTTGCCTGCTCAATCTGCCACGCTGGCGGCGATACAAAAACCAACCAAACAATCAACCTATCACCGGGTTCACTAGAGGGCGCTAGTCCCTCTAGAGACAACGTAACTGCACTGGTAGATTATATGAATAATCCCACCACTTACGATGGTCTTGAAGAAATCTCTGAACTGCATCCCAGCACGAAGAGTACCGATGTATTTCCTGCCATGCGAAATCTCAACGATGATGATCTCGTGAATGTAGCTCAGTACATCTTGGTACAGCCCAAGATTAAAGGTGAAAGATGGGGTGGGGGCAAGTCAACCCGTTAGAGAGATTTTAAATCTAGCTCCCTCTCCCTAGGGAGAGGGCTGGGGTCAAGAGTTTCTGAGTGTTTCAATTTAGACACCTTAAACTAAAAAAATCGTCGCGTCATCTTAAAATATAGGGGTGAGTATGCTGACTCACTGTTTAGGCTGAGGTTTCGCCCCAGCAAGTCTTTAAAACACATTCTGTGAGAGTTCTGCTATTTCACAGGCTGTCACGATCATTCTGGAGAGGAAAACCTTGAAAAAACTACTATCAATTGCTTTAATGGCGGTTGCCTTTGTCACATTAACGTTTACAACCCCTGCAATGGCGGCTGATGCCGGTGCTGGGGCAGGCATTTTCAATGCCAACTGTGCCGTTTGTCACATGGGCGGCAATAACACCATTAATCCTGCCAAAACATTAAAGCAGGACGATCTTGATGCCAATGGTAAAAACACTTCAGCAGCCATTGTCAGTCAAGTCACCAATGGTAATGGTGCAATGCCTGCTTTTGGTGCGAGTCTCTCTGCAGCCGACATTGAAAATGTTGCTGCTTTTGTCTTAGACAAGGCAGCATCCGGCTGGGCTGGCTAAGCCGCCGCCATCATTAGTAATAGACCGGTCCTTCCAGTGGAGGGGCCGGTTTGTTTGTATCAGAAGCAATACATCGTCTCCAGGTTAAGTCATTTGCTTGAACGTCATGATGCCAGCGCAGTAAGACGGATGCAGGCTGCCTGGGACCAATGCCGGGTAGATTAAGTGCGTTTCGCGGGGCTTCTGTTGCCAGTGAGATCGCACGTTCTACTGAGCAAACACCCCAGCGAACCAGATTCTGCACCCCCTCTAGCAAAGGCAGCGTTGTCCCAGACAGGG
>JBAUJD010000218.1:0-7795 GCA_049683515.1 Thermosynechococcaceae cyanobacterium
AGTTTCTTCTAATCTGGTGATTGCTGCGTTGAGAGACTGAGCTGATTCTCGCTGAGTGGTGACAAGTTGTGCGACATCACGACTGGTTGCCTGTTGGGTGGCGATGAGCTGTGCAACATCTCGACTAGTTGCTTGCTGTGTTGCGACAAGCTGTTCGATATCTTGGCTGGTTGCCTGCTGCGTGGCGACGAGTTGCGCGATATCTTGGCTGGTTGCCTGCTGCGTAGCGACAAGCTGTGCGACATCTCGGCTGGTTGCTTGGGCAACTTGTTTCATCTCTTCTTGGGAAGCGACGAGCCGTGCGACATCTCGACTGGTTGCCTGCTGAGTCGCAACGAGCTGTGCGATATCTCGGCTGGTTGCTTGGGCAACTTGTTTCATCTCCTCTTGGGAAGCGACGAGCCGTGCGACATCTCGACTGGTTGCCTGCTGAGTCGCAACGAGCTGTGCGACATCTCGGCTGGTTGCTTGGGCAACCTGTTTCATCTCCCCTTGGGAAGCGACGAGCTGTGCGACATCTTGGCTGGTCGTCTGGGCGATGCGGCTTGTAACCTGTGTTGTTTCGACAAGCTGGCTGACTGCGCTAGCCAAGTTGTCTAACATTTCTGCAGTCCATCGCTCTGTCGCCATGTTATGCCTCTAACTCTATCTTTTCATCTCATCATATCGTTCTAGCGTTAGCTGCTTAAAGCCGTTGATTTATTTGTTGATGCTGGCTTGTTCAGCTACGTTTTTCTCCATCTTGCTTTTGAGTTTGGCTGCAATGTTTTGGGCTGATTTTCGGGCATTGCCTCTCTCAACACCTGTTGCAAAGACGACTTCGCCATCGACGTTGGTAATGTTGACGGTTGCATCAAAGCTTCTGCCGCTACCGGCCCACCAGCCGAAGACCAAAATTTTTGTAATTCGTTCGCCTGTACCCTCTTTTTTGGCTTCAGTGACTGCCTCTAGTACAAAGTCTGCATCGTCTCTAAAGACGACTAAGGTTACAGGCACTTTCTTTTTCATGATTGCAGCGGACATAATTGCGCGAAAATCACCGGGTACGATATACAGTTTTGAGCCAGGTACGATCTGCCTGGGTTGTTGCGGATCTGGAATTTTTCGTTTCAGCGGTGCTTCAATAGATTGCTGTCGTTCTAAAGATTGGGCAGAGCCTTGCTCTTGAGCCTGGGCTGCTGGGGTTAACAACAGTGCAATAATCAGTGCCGAGGCAAAATGCTTCATTTTCTCAATCGATTCTTTAGCTCACTATTAGCTAAGAATGCCCCACTAGTGCTGCTCCCCTGACTTAGATAAACAGGAGATTTATGGAGCTGGGAGAATGAATTGCCAAGGATTTTGGATCACGCCTGATTGCCAAAAACTTGAAGCGTGAAGGTTCCATGTAAGCCGTAGGGGACATGGTGGGTTAAGTGCAAACGTGCCACTGGGCCTTGGCTGATGTTCTCGCCGTCGAGAATGACGAGCTGAGATCGATTGTCTGCACCGTTATAGATCAAACTCAAAACCCAGCCAGCATCTTCGTTCTCTGACCCTGCTTTGGGGACAAAAATCGGTTCACCCACAAACCCTTCTGGAGCTGCACTCCACTGCTCTGACTCGCCAGAGTGCAAATCTAGCTTCAAAATGGACTGGAGCGGGGCGTTTTTCGTGCTGCTATGCGTTGCCCCAATGAATATATATCGGTAAGGATGGCTGGCATTGGCCGGGTTAAGGGTTGGGAACTCGCAGCTATGGGATGTAATGCACTCTCGATGAACGGTGCCCGCTTTAATATCAATTTTGAATCGCCAGAGCTGGCCGCTGGGCACGGTATCAAAGTCTATTTCGCGGAACTCTTGACCGGCATCTAGCGAAGGGAAAGTGTCGTAACAAACCGAATCAACAATGACGGTGCCGTCTTGCTCAAAGGCGTTGGCGTGGTGAAAGACAAAGCAGGCGTCTGTCGTCAATTTCTGAATCTTCTGTTGAGGGTCACGAGGCATCAGCCAGATTTTTGTAGGCTGGTGAGGCTGAAACTCTAGACATTCTCCGGCACCCTTGAAGCCCATTAAGAATGGGAAAGGATTGAGGGTGACTGGGTTTTGGAAAAAGATGTAGTAGTTCTCGGTGACCGCAAAGTCATGGATGAAGGCAAAGCCCGGAATGGTTTGCTGCCGCTGATGTACACAGTCACCGGATTCATCGAATTCATAAACGGTAATGCTGGTAAGCGGACCGGGCTGCACGGAACAGTTAACCAGTCTATTCCCCTGTGCGCTGGGCAGGATGCGCGGGTGAGCTGAAAACGGGGTTTTGGGCTTCAGGAGACCCGATAGATTATCGAGACCAATAGTGTCTAAGGTTGTTGGATTGAGTTGATAGGGGAGGTCAGCTTCCCAGAGGGCTAAGAGCTTGCCGCCCCAGTAAATGACGTTGGTGTTGGCGATATTTTTGAAGTTGATGTCAAAGGCGTTTGCCAGCCAACCACCGGGTTTTTGGGTGCCGAAGACGCCTCGATAAAGAATCTTGCCTGCCGCTTGCTCAGCCACGTAGCCTTCGGTGCGGACGTAGCGATTTTTGAAGTGGGCGCGACCTTGGTCAAAGGTGATAGCGCAAATCATGCCGTCGCCATCAAAGGGATGGTGAAGTGGCTCTCCGTTGACGTCTAGCATGCCAGGGCCGTTGCGAAAGAGGGTGCCCTGTAGGTCTGCGGGAATTTGACCGTCAATTTCGTCAATCCAGTAAGAATGCTCTTCTTTGAGAGAGGTATGGCCCCCTTGCCAGTTGTAGTCGAGATAGCTGCGATCTGTCGTGGTGGGAGAGCTAAGAGTCATATCAGAGCAGAATAGTTGGAACAGTGACGAAAGAAAGGCCGATGTAGAGCGGTGGGATTAGTCTGTTACAAATATTTTAACTCTTTAATAAAAAGAAATGTTTTCACTGCTTTGTGGGTTAAGGCTATAGCGAAACGGTCGGCTCAACGGTTTCTGGGTTGTCTATGGGGAATGATAGGACGTTCATCTGCTCTGGTTCTGAAGGCTTTTGAGGGAGCCAATGCAAAAGCGGCAGCGGCAGCAGCGTACTGAGATTGGTGATGGTGACCAAAAGCCATAGATTTTGAAAGTTAGACTCAGTGACCCCCAGTTGATGCATCAGTAACGCACCCGATTCATGGGAAAGAAGCCCCCCAAGATTCAGAATTGACATCAATAAAGCGAACATTGTCGCTTCAATACCCGGCGGACAGAGTCGAGCGGCCAAGACTAAAACTGGCATATAGGCAATCTGACCCATCACCGTCAGCACGAGGCTGTCGCCGAGGCTAAACCAGTGATCGTCAATACCCAGTGTTCGGTTGGCGTGGGTGATTAATAGAAGCGTGGTTAGTCCTAGGGCTGAGGAGAGCAGGGTGCTCCACAGAAAAATAGTGCGAATCGCCACGGCTTTGAAGAACCGCTGGAAGAGCCAGATGCCCAAAAGGGAGGCAAGGCTGGTCACAAGACGGACGCGGCCCAAAAATTCAGGATTAAATCCGAGGTCGTTGGTGGTGAAGAAGAAAAAGGCTGATTCTGAGTTGGGGGTGGACTGCCACAAAAATACAAAAAGCACCGGCAGCAGGATCTGGGGCTGAGTGATGGTGTTTTTGAGTTCAGTAATCTGATGCTGGCTCGTCTTTAAGTTGGGGGGCGTATTGACCTTGGCTTCAATAATGAAACTTGCGATCGCACAGACAATCAGCGGAAAGGTCGCCGTAATCAAAAACAGACTGCGGGTATTCAAATGCTCTAACAACCAGCCGCTGGCGTAGGCTGTCACCAGCCCGCCCAATGCGGTTGTGGCCCAGCATAGAGATTGCAGAGAGCCTGCATCGCTTTGAGATTCTTTACTGCGAATGCGCTCGACCACAATAGAGTCGGCAATCACATCACTGATGGCGACGGAGGTTGAACTGAGTGCAATAGCAACCGTCGCAGCCAATGCTGAATTTACCACCGTCGCCATTGCTAGCCAAGCTAAGCAGCCTAGAATGCCGGAGACAACCAAGTAAGATCGGCGTCGATACCCCAAAATCGGCAGACTATCGGACAAAAAGCCGAATAGAGGCTTGACCACCCAAGGCAGAGAGGCAATCCCCGCCATCGCGGCTACTGCTGATGGACTCAGGTGCAGATCATCTTTAAGGAAAAAGCTGACCCCCAATCGAGCTAATCCCAGAATGCCTTGGACAAAGTACACGGCTAGAATCGCGAACAGTTCTAGGCTTGGATCTTGATCAAAAAAGAGGGTTCGCTTCAAGGTCTGTTTCCAGCCAGCCGTTACCGTGGGGAGATTCAGCATTCAGTCCTGTTCATGATTTTCAATACTGCTCATGGTAAAGCAATGACAACGGTGTCATCTCAGACTCCTGTCGGTGCATCTGCGAGGTTTTGTCTACCAAGAATGGTCTTTGCAGAGGTTGGAGACTTCTCAGCAGAAGTAAGGGTTGCGGGTATATCCAGCGCTAAAAAGCGATCGAGGGCTAAATAGACCCAGTAAATCGGTGACGGAGCCTGCTGTAGCTTTTGAAAGCCCAATGCCGCCGTCATCGCTTCAAAGCTGGGATGAATCATCAACGTATAAAGATCGCAAAGGTTCGGGAAATCGTGCTGCATCTTCAGTAAGGTCTGCTGAGCATCGGCGACAAACTCGGCTCGATAGCGCTCTAGATAAGTCGGTTCAATCATCCAGCTTCGGATATAGATCGACACACAGCTTTCGTCCCCTGGGGTTGCCATCACAAAGGGATCAACATCACTCAATGAACTCAGGTGCAATCCCCGATGGGCGACCTCAAAAAAGTTGACTTCAGATTGACTGGCGACGGGGTACAGCAGGTAAAACCCCATCGGATTAAGGTTGTCACTGCGGCGTAGAACCCTCATGCCTGTGGGGTATTGGCTGGCCCATAGTCTCAAGAGTTGAGCAATGCGGTGTGGGGTGGATTGAAGACTTTGGTTCATCCAGTTGTAGTTGGTGGCGAGCAAGTTCGCAATCGGAATGGTGTCGCATCGAGGGTCAAAGGCATCTAGCACCAGTTCAACTTCGGGGGAATGGTCTCCGTGACCGACCACTTCTGGTATTTCAAGAATTTCAATTTGCGTGGTGTTGCCGTCAAAGGTTTTCTTCAATAAGCCCAGAGCTGCAAGCTTATCGAGGATGAGTCCGGCGGCGCGATCGCTTCCCTGTTCTTTATCGCCATAGAACAAGTTAGCCGCTTCTCGGTGGGTGCATGAGATCGGTCCTACCGGACAGAGCAGCTCTACTAGAGGAGGCTGCAGGTGCTGATCCTGTTGACGTTGCTGCTGCACGGAGAGGAAAACCCATAACCGCACAAAGTATTCAGCCCGGATGCGGGTGAGACCCACTCGTTTACGAATTTGTTCGACGGCGGCCTGCTGCTGAGTGGTTGGGAACCATTGCTCTAAAAATTGGGGGTCTAAAGAAGGCTGCAGCATGTAAGACGCTTTGTAATGACTGGATTTATTCTAAGAAGCTTCGGGGTGCTTCAGGTTCCTTCGTTGATGTTCTTGAGGGTTGGGTGGAGTGGTTTAGGGTTGCGATCTCACCTCCCCATTCATCGCGACTTCAGAAGTTCTCTTGCCATACTGCAGTTCTGTTCAACAACTGGAGTACATCATGGCATCAGGACAACCTTTACGTCTTAGCCCGACCCGCTATCTAACCAACCGCAGCCGAATCAACCATTTGATTGACGAATATCTAGCCATTGATTGCCTGAGCTATCACCTCACCGACCTAAAAACTCAGTTCTTTACCCCCCACCAGCGCCCTTGGGGGCCGGTGCATTGGCAAGCGATCCTTCTCTGGCTGAGACCACGACAGTCTGCTCTACACAACCAATGAACCGCAATGATTTTTGTCGATACTGGTACTTGGTTCGCTAGTGTTGTTCCCACAGATTCCGATGATCTGGCACAGCACCCAATCGCCTTTGCCTGCCGCAGCCAGCACAACGGCAGGCCGCAACTTCGAGTCAGACAGATCGGAGAATGGGAAAGGAATCAGCACTACTGCACCTGTTGTAGGTGTGACCATGCCTCATCCTCCTCAACTGTGTTCCAGTCTTGGCCGAGCGCTTGTTCACTTAAAAGAGCTGTTTCAGACATCGTCGTCATTGGTTCTTCTTCAAGAATAGTAACCAGGGCGCGTCTTGATTCTGGAAGCCTGATTTTTTCAGATAAATAAATTTGACCGTTTTGATCAATAACGGCTTCTACGGTCTGAATCATTAGGTATGCCTCTGTTTTAATGCCTTGAAGAATTGTGAAAAAAGATCAGCACCAAACTGGATAACTGTAGACAACAAGTGGATACTAGACTTTTCTCCTTTCCTACCCTTACGATTCTATCGCCTGCAGTCTAGCGTTAGCGGCGTCAGAGATTGTCATAGCAAGAACGTTCTAACTATCCCGGAGCCACAGTCGAGCCACTGATGTTGGAAGTGCGATCGCAACCTCCTTCACGGTTTTCCAATCGGGGAGGCGATCGCGTTGATTCACAAAATAAATACTCACCAGCGTCAGACACACCCCCCCAAACTGAATGGGGCTTAAGACCTCTGAGAGGGCTAAATTGCCAAAAATTAAAGCAAATACAGGCGTCAAAAATGTTAGCGAACTCAAGCTAGTCAGACTGCCTGTAGAGGCAAAGTAGAAAAACAAACCATAGGCCACCGCGCTCCCAAACACCGCCGCATAGCCCATCAACCACCAAGACGCCGCATCAAGGTTAATCCACTGATCAGATTCCCACAGGCCAGAGCCTAAAAACAACGTCAGCCCCCCGATGATCATGTGCCATCCCGTCGCGGCAATGGGGTCACAGTACTCACAGACCTTCCGAATCATCACCGTACCCACCGCCATCGATAGCGCCGCCAATAGCATTAACGCCTGACCGCTATCAAAAATCTGAGCGACCGTGAGGCCGCTTACCGTGGCCGAGCAATTGAGCCAATGGCCCTGAAACAACTGCACAATCCACGCATCCGGGAGGCCAATGCAGCTAATCCCGGCAATGCCGACGACAAGGCCCAGCCACCCCCAAGGGCCAATGCGCTCGCCGTAAAGCCACAGCGCTAACAGAGCCACCACCAAAGGCTGAGTATCAATCATCACTGACCCCAAGCCCGCATTGGTTCGCACCAGGCCAAAGGCCAAGAAGCCCTGAAATAGAGTGACATCTACGATCGCAAATAAAGAAATCCACAGCCACGCCTGCCACCCTTTTGGCTGGGAGCGCCCCAGTATGACCGCAACGGCAAGTACCAATAACCCTGCCGGACCAATGCGGAGGCCCGCTAGAAAAAGCGGCGTTGTATGGGGAATGACCCCCTTCATCGCCACCATTGCAGTCCCCCAAAAAAAGAACGGAGCAATGAGAAGCAAACGGTCTAACAGGGGGCGCGGGGTGGAACCTAATTGCATTGAATCAAGGAATAGATTTCTCAATAATTTGTAACATTCGTTATAAATTATAAAGGGTGTGCCTCTGAGAGCACAATAAACTGTCTGTTCCGATTCCTGATTCAGTCGCTGAGAACTGATCTGCCGATGGAAGAGACCCCAAGCTAAAATCAGAACCACGATCCACGGAGTAAACATCAACTGCCCATGATTTGGCCCTTTAAGCCTGCCCGCAAACAGATTGCAAAAATCGAAGTCAAAGGTGCGATCGCAGGCAAAACCCGCGACCAGGTTCTTGACGCTCTTAAAACCGTAGAAGAGCGAAAGTTTCCGGTGCTCTTGCT
>JBAUJD010000219.1:0-6544 GCA_049683515.1 Thermosynechococcaceae cyanobacterium
CCTCTAGATGAAGCACTTCTTGGCTGGGAAGAAAATATTCTAAAAGTTCCACGAGCTAGCGATAGTAAGGAGTTTACCCGTCTATCCTCTACTCCAAATTCCGCATCACCAAAAGAGGACAAGATCCGGATTCGCTGCCACTCACCTGCCGCTGTATCAAAAGACTGAGCATAGGCAATACTGTCCCAGCTCTCTTGATCTCGCATCAAAAACTTATATCGCTGACCGTCTCCCTTTACCTGCAGCTCAATGCCTATATGGCTACTCAAGTCGATGGGTGGCTCAAAGCTGCGGGTTCGCACAGAGGCAAAACCACCCGAATTCGCGGTGGTTACTATGCCAGAGAACAGTGCTGCTTCTGCTTGAGGCTTGAAAGAGCTAGCGCTCGCCCCACCCATAACGACATCATCCAGCACACCCCACGTCTGAGCGAGATCTTGAGCAGGCTGCTGAAAATCAAAAATCAACCCAGCGTGAATCTGTGGGGGGACAGGCGGCATAAAGGCTGGCAGCATTTTCTGAAACCAATTAACAATGGGTAGCGCTTCAAAGTAGGTCAGCGTTTGCATAAACCGACCGATGTTCCAGGGTTGGCGAGCAGGTTCAGACATGACAAGACCTGTTTGAGAAGGATGTCTTGATTTTAGAACAACCCGAATCATTAGCCATCCACCGTAGGTCATATGATAATTTGCTTAGGCGTCTTAGAGAGCAGCGGTTATTGATTCACGATGGTGAAATTTGATCCCTATAAAATCCTTGAGCTGACGCCAGCGGCCACTCAAGAAGAGGTGAAGCGGGCCTATCGTCGATTGGCAAAGCGGTTTCATCCTGATAGCCATCATGAGGGTGCCGATCACGATCGCATCACTCAAATCAATGCGGCCTATGAAGTGCTCGGTGATCCGCGTCAGCGCCAGGGCTATGACCGGCAAAGGCAGGGGCAGCCTGCGAGGAATCGGCAAACCCGAACAGCAGCCCCCAACAACAGAGCTAAGCCGCCCTCACGGGTGTCTAAAAATATTGATTCACATTTTGATGCTTGGCTCAAGCAGGTCTATACGCCAGTCAATCGACGCTTGGGTGTCATAATCAAGCAGCTTAAGCCTGCTATTGCAAAGCTGTCTAAAGATCCCTTTGATGATGAATTGATGGAAGAATTTCAGAGCTATCTAGAAGATTGTCAAGCATCGCTAGAGGCTGCCAAAGCTAAGTTTCAGTCCATGCCGAATCCGGCGAATGTTGCTAGCATTGCAGCCAATATATATTACTGCTTAACCCATCTAGAAGACGGGGTAGAAGAGCTAGAGCGATTTACAACCTGCTATGACGATCACTACTTAAATACGGGGCGAGAGCTGTTTCGCATTTCAGCACAGCTTCGGCGGGAAGCCCAAGAGGCGATCAAAGTGGTGCTTTAGTTCTCCATTAAAACGGAAGCTGGCGCAATCCTGTAAACACTAAAGCAGACATCACCATTGAGATCGGAATAGTAACCACCCAGGCCAAGACAATTTGACGCAGGGTAGAAAGCTGAATCTTGCGCCAGCCTTCCACGAGGCCGGTCCCCACTACGCCGCCGATCAGGGCATGGGTGGTAGAAACGGGTAAGCCGAAGCGAGAGGAAATTAGCACGGTGGTTGCGGTCGCTAACTCAGCGCTGAAGCCGCTACTGGTTTGCAGTGGAATAATTTGTTCACCAACGGTAGACATCACGGCTCGACCTGAAACTGCAAGACCTGCGGTGATTCCCAAGCCTCCCAAAATTAGGATCCACAGTGGGGCCGCAAGATCTCCGGTGGGGATGCTGCCGGTGTTGGAAAGGGTTGCGATCGCAACCAAGGGAGCCACAGCATTGCCCACATCATTTGAGCCATGGGCAAAGGCCACCATAGAGGCGCTGATCACCTGCAGTCGCCCCATCTGCTGCTCCACCTTTAGCTCTGGACCCGGATCTAGCCGTGACCACTGGTATAGGGTCAGTGAGATCGCACCACCTAAAGCCACCACAACGGTCCCCCCAGGGATAGAGCGAGTGAACCCAGAAAACTGAGGGAGCACCACCGCGCCCACCACTAAGCACACCAGCACACTGAGCCACGGTAGCCACTCATCCAGCCGCTGAGGACGAGCCAAAATATTGTGATTAATGATGCCATAGAAGAAAAAGGCCAACAAACCACTGAAAAGCGGCGTCACCACCCAGATTAGAGAGATCAATCCAATCATCGACCAGTGCACCGCCCTTAGCCCAAAGGCAGTGCAGCTCATGCCTGCGATTGCCCCCACCGTTGCATGGGACGACGCCACCGGCCAGCCTTGCCAAGTCGCCACCTGCAGCCATACACCGCAGGTCAACAAAACCGCCACCATGCCGAGCAATAAAAGATGAGGCTGCGACTGAAATAGATCCAAATCCACCACGCCCCGCGTTAGGGTTGCAATCACCTGACGGCCAAATAGGACTGCACCCGAAAACTCTAAAACACCCGCTAGCAGAATCGCCTGACGCAGGGTCAGTGCCTTAGACCCCACCGACGTTCCCATCGCATTAGCGACATCATTGGCTCCTAAATTCCAGGCCAAGAACACCGCCAGACCGCTGACCAAAAGCAAAATCGTCATAGTCCCTCTAGTGGGTTAACTCAACGGACAAAAGTAGGCCAGATTACAAAGAAGATGATAAGCTCTTATCCCAACAGCGCCATTGGGCCATCGGTAAGGGGCTGAAAAGCTGAAGTCTATTTAAAAAATCATGATCAACCAAGACAGATTAGATACCTACCCCAAAAAGCCACAGGATCCTCGTCCATCTCCATTGTGGATTCATGAATTTTTGGGCGGCTCCAAAACCCGGTGGACCTACTTAGCCCTTGTGACCTTAATGGTTTTGGTCTCAGCCACGAGTGTTGTTGCCCAAGATAAGGAGCTGTCCGGCATTGATGCTGTCGTT
Source organism: Thermosynechococcaceae cyanobacterium (assembly GCA_049683515.1). Classification (GTDB taxonomy): domain Bacteria; phylum Cyanobacteriota; class Cyanobacteriia; order Thermosynechococcales; family Thermosynechococcaceae; genus RCC1774. Next base: position 2,954 of record JBAUJD010000219.1, read on the forward strand.
CAACCACTGAATAATTTTCTCGGCAGCTTTTTCTTCTTTCCCATAGGCGGTGAAAACGGTTTTCCCTTTATTGTGCTGTGGCTATTTGTCGCCGCCCTCTTTTTTACACTGCGGATGGGCTTTATCAATCTACGGGGCTTTAAACACGCCATTGATGTGGTGCGGGGCCAATACGACGATATCCATGACCAAGGGGAAGTCTCTCACTTCCAGGCGCTCTCAGCCGCTCTATCCGGCACGGTCGGGTTAGGCAACATTGCCGGTGTCGCGGTTGCCATTAGCATTGGTGGCCCTGGCGCAATGGTCTGGATGACCATTGCTGGCTTTTTGGGCATGACCAGCAAATTTGTCGAATGCACGTTGGGCGTTAAATACCGCCAAATCGAACCAGATGGAACCGTACTCGGTGGCCCCGCAAACTACCTTAATCGAGGTCTGGCTCAGCGCGGACTTCGGCCTGTCGGCCAAGGACTAGCTGTTCTATTTTGTATTCTTTGTCTCGGTGGCAGCATCGGCGGCGGCACACTTTTCCAGTCTAATCAGTCCTTCGCCGCCGTCAAAAATGTGATCCCTGGGTTTCCAGCGTGGTTATTCGGCCTCATCATTGCTGCCTTGGCTGCATTAGTCATCCTTGGCGGCATCAAACGAATTGGCTCCGTTGCTGAAAAGCTAGTGCCTGGGATGGCAATTATTTATGTCCTGAGCTGTTTGGTGGTGTTGCTCGGAAATCTCCAACATTTGCCAACCGCTATTGGCGAAATTTTTGGTGGAGCCTTTTCACCGGCGGCAGGGGTAGGCGGCATTATTGGCGTCATGGTACAGGGCATCAAACGCAGCAGTTTTTCCAACGAAGCAGGGGTGGGTTCGGCCTCGATTGTTCACTCGGCAGCCCGAACCGATGAACCCGTTCGTGAGGGTCTTGTCTCTCTACTAGAGCCATTCATCGATACGATCGTCATTTGCAACATGACAGCCTTGGTGATTATTATCTCTGATGCCTATCAAGAAACCGATCTCGAAGGGGTCCAAATTACCGCCAGTGCTTTTGCCACCGTCGCCAGTTGGTTCCCCGTGATCTTGAGTATTGCGGTGTGTCTCTTTGCCTTCTCAACGATTATTACCTGGAGCTACTACGGTATCCAAGCCTGGACCTATCTGTTTGGAGAACGCAGCGCCATTCTCTTTAAGGTTTTTTACATTATCTGTACATTCCTAGGGAGTCAGTTGAGTCTCTCCGTCGTCATTGATTTTACAGATTTACTATTTTTAGGAATGGCTTTCCCAAATTTACTGGGTTGTTACATTCTCTCCAATGAAGTCGCAGCCGATCTCAAAGACTACTGGGAACGTCTAGCCTCTGGGCAAATGCCGAAAAATGCGCTGGATCCTGCTCAGTCAAGCTAGTGCCAGATCCTGTGCTTCGTCCCTCAGCTCAATGACCTTATGCAGCACAGGCGCTTACAATAGTGAAAAGTTCTCACCCTACATGACCATGCTCATAAAATCTACCACCCGTCACATTCACATTTTTACGGCAGAAGTTGATGATAATCAGCTCAAGCCCAGTGATACCGTCTTGACCCTAGATGTCGATCCTGACAATGAACTAGAGTGGAACGCAGATGCCCTGCAGCGAGTCTATGCCAAGTTTGATGACCTAGTCGAGTCCTATAGTGGTGAAGACCTCATTGACTATAATCTTCGCCGCATCGGTTCAGACCTAGAGCACTTTGTGCGCTCTTTGCTCCAAAAAGGCATCATTGGTTACAACCTCAATAGTCGCGTCCGCAACTACAGTATGGGGCTACCCCAGGTGTCTTCCGAAAGCTAGGGTGTTCCTTCTGGGGCAAGGTAGTCGTCTAAATGTTCGCGGATGTCTAAATCAGGCAAGACTAACGTGGCTCGCTCATTAGGTATGTTATTGAGTATATTAGATCGATCTCGCACATCATTAACGGGCGAAGCCTCTGCTTGAGGTGCTGCTGCTGACCCTCTCGACTGCTGCTTGAGAAGAGCTTTTACCAAGTTGCGACTGACTTCTAGGTCAATCTCAGGGGACTGCTGACGTTCTGGCAAGATCACCTTTTTCATCAGGTACTCAATGGTTTCTTCCTTGACCCAGCCCCGTCTGGTGAGCGCTTCACCCAGACGCATTCCCGTAATTTCTTGATCAGCAAGGGCAACATTGATTTGAGATTCAGTGAGTAATCCAGCCTCCATCAGGTAGTTACCTAGGCGCTTCATTTCTGCGATCGTACTTCTAGGCTTTTGCCCGACGACCTGGGGCATAATGCTGCTGAGATCATCTTTCCAGCCGCATGAGGAGCAGTCCCAATACACGGGCAACTGCCCTTCGTGTTGATAGGCAGCTCTGCATTGAGGACACTGCCCTGTGAAAAAAGGATGATTCTGCAAAGCCTTGAGTTCTTCAAGACTGGTGACCTGAGCTAAGAACGAGGCAACGGAGGCACGGTCTTCTGGGGAATTACCTTGGGCATGAGCTGGGGCGCGACTCGGTGGTGCTGGCTGGGACGGCGCGTTCGAGGCCGTTGCTAGGCCAGAAAGTTCGAAGCTGTGCAGTAGATTGGCCGTTTGAGTGCCGGGTTTAGGGGTGTACACCTTGACCAAATCAAAGGCATTGGTGTGCAGATCGACCATTTGTCGCTCTAGTATCTGCAGGACCGACGTTTGGTTGGCTCCCTCTGGTGCTTTGAGTAGTACCTGCAAACAGCGATGATTGGCCTTAACCTTGATGTGGACCCCTTCGGCAATCAAATGACGGTTGAGAATGACGGCCACCGCCTGAAGGTTTCCCTGCCGTGCAAGCTGTAATATCTTTTGTTCGTTCACATCGACCACACTGTTTCGCCTCTCTTCACTATGGGCACCACATCCTATGATACCCATCTCAATCATTAAATAAAGCTACCCTGTTGAAGGTAACTGCGTAAATCTTAGCCTCATACCTCAGATTGCTCAAAGATTTATTGAGTAGTACTGCAGTTCATCCCCTTTAGTTCGACATTATTAGGGGAGCCACAACGAATGCTAAATACCTATGACTGTTCTAAATTCTTCCACTGCACGCCGCCTCAATAAGCTTCGGCAAACAGCGGAGATCTGGGAAGGGGATCGACGCCCTTTGCCAGCGGGATTTCCGGGTGCCAATGAGATAGGGAATAGCGACTGGGTGATTTGGGCGGATCGAAATCATGTGATTCGGTCCATGGATATGGTCCCCGCCCGAGAGGGGCCAGAATCTTTGGTGCGAACCCTCATTGCGGCCATGGAGTCCCCTCAAGGTCCGGCGCAACCGGCGCGCCCTCAAGCGATTGTGGTGCGCGATCGCGAAACCCAGTTCTTTTTGCGAGGGGTATTGCAAGATCTCGACGTGCAGGTCAACTATGCCCCCCTGCTGCCCTTGGTGGAAGAGATCTGTCAAGAAATTGAGGCGATGATGACGGCGGGACGGCCCTCCCTTTCTACCGCCGATTACGAGCCATTATTCCAAGCCGCTGCTGCACTGTGGTGTGACGCACCCTGGACCCAGCTTGGTGATCATCAGATTTTAGAAATGACGCTGTCTCAGGG
>JBAUJD010000220.1:0-5231 GCA_049683515.1 Thermosynechococcaceae cyanobacterium
CGCTTAAACCAAGGGTCAGGAAACTGAATGGTTACCGCTTGAACCGATTGGGGCAGGAGTAGCGTTTTTAACGACGTATTGATATTGCAAAACAGATAGTGCAGGTTTGTAAGCTGCTGCTGGTCACGATCTTGATTGGCGCGATCCACCAGCGGCTGACGAATTTCTACCCCTAGAAAATTCCAATCCGGCTGGTGGGCCGCCATCTCTAGCAAAAACAGCCCTCGAGCGCAGCCAATATCGAGGTGTAACGGCTGCTCTGGCTTCGCAAAGATTTCTTGCCAGTTCGGGGGCGCAGTTGCCACCAAATATTTCTGACTGAGGGGATTAACGTGCTGCCGCACTCGAACCAGAGTCATTGATTCAACCAATAAATCAGTATTCCCCAATCTTAAGACTGGGGAATACAACAGTAAACGGGCCAGGAGGGATTCGAACCCCCGACACCGTGGTCCGAAGCCACGTGCTCTAGTCCACTGAGCTACAAGCCCAAAGCTTATTTATCTTATCAGAGATTTCTGATAACGCTCTAGAAGAACCGGCTCAGCTTCGGTAAACCAGATCGTTACTTGAGTTTCTCCAGCGTTTTAATGGCCGTTTTGATGTGACCCCCCACGTTAAGCTGTGAATTGAAGATTTTTTGGATAATCCCCTTTTTATCAATGATGTAAGTGACACGACCGGGCAAAATTCCCAGCGTTGAGGGGACGCCATAGAGCTTGCGGACCTGATCGCCTTGATCGCTAAGTAACTGGAACGGGAGATTGTTAGAGGTCGCAAACGCTTGGTGAGAATCGACTGAATCTGAGCTAATCCCAACCACCTCGGCCCCTAGCGTTTTAAATTCTTCATAGCTGTCACGGAACCCACAGGCTTCTTTCGTACATCCAGGGGTGTTGTCCTTGGGATAAAAATAGAGCACAACGGGCTTTCGCTTATACAAGCTCTGCAGCCTTATTGATTTGCCTTTATTTGACTTCAGCGTGAAATCGGGGGCAGCATCTCCTACTTTGACAGCCATTGAGGGGGGACTCCTAACGTTTGGTACATTCTAAATGTAACGAAAAGTGAAGGATTTCGTTAGACTATTTGTAGGTCAGCGACAACCTGCAGGGCGATGGAGTGTTCCTAGCGTTGTCCGTTCTTTTAAGGCTTTAACTGTGAAGATTTTTTGGACCCTAGCGCCCCAGGCTAGGCGGAATTTGATGGCCCTGTTGGTGTCGGGGTTTTGCTTTTGGGCTAGTCTGGGTTCCCAGCTCCCCACGCTGCCGCTGTATATTGGCGATCTGGGGGCATCTGAGCAGCAGCTTGGCGTCGTTATGGGAGCCTTTGCTCTGGGCCTTTTATTCTCTCGCGCTTGGCTCGGCAAGATTGCAGACCAGCGCAGTCGTAAGATCGTCCTCCAGATTGGACTGTTGGTGGCTGCGATCGCACCTCTTTTGTACCTATGGGTGACCACCCTACCGCTCTTATTTATGGTGCGGGCCTTTCACGGCATTAGCCTTGCGGCCTTTACCACCGCCTACACCGCTTTGGTGGTGGATCTATCCCCCAGAGAGCAACGGGGGGAACTGATTGGCTATATGAGCTTGGTGAATCCCATTGGGGTCATGCTCGGTCCAGCCATCGGTGGCTATCTACAAGAGTGGGCAGGGTATCCGCCGCTATTTTTATTGGCGTCAGGGTTAGCCTTGGCGGGGCTGGTCGCGACTTTTGCTGTGAACGAGACCCTTGCTCAGGTGCACAAGAGTAAGCAAAAGCATGGGAAACAGGCGTTTTGGGGCTTACTGCGCGCGCCCCGACTCAAGGTGCCAGCCCTAGTAATGCTGCTGATTGGCCTCACCTTTGGGACTCTATCGACCTTTGTGCCCCTATTAATTCGTCAAACGCAGGTCGATTTGAATGCAGGGCTGTTTTATTCAGTGGCTGCTATTGCAAGTTTTGGTATCCGAGTTTTGACCGGCAAAGCCTCAGATCGCATGGGTCGGGGCCGGTTTATCTCAGCGAGCCTCTGCTGTTATGGCCTTGCGATGGTGACTCTGTGGTTAGCCCACACCGAGCTGACTTTTCTACTAGCCGGCATTTTTCAGGGAATGGGGAGCGGCACCTTGATTCCGATGATTGCAGCCCTGATGGCAGATCGGTCTGAACCCCATGAACGGGCGCGGGTGCTGAGTCTTTGCATTAGTGGTTTTGATGTCGGTATTGCCTTGGCTGGCCCCTGTCTAGGAACTGTCGCCACCTTAGCGGGTATTCGACCGATGTTTGGCCTTGCCTGCGGCTTTGCGGGGCTGGCACTGCTGCTATTTACCACTCTTAACAGCAAAGATCTCGATCATTCCTTAGCCTTTGCTCTCAGAGGGGGGCGAGATGTCTATGCCCTAGACTCGGTAATGCCGGGTGCATCTCAATAGATTGACTCTGCGATCACCACTAGAAAACCTGTACCCCCATCTCACCGGATTTTGCAATATTAGGGGCTGCTCAAGTCAATTCATCCATAGACAGAAGCTGTGGGATAGAAGATCGGATAAAGTGTTCCAGGGCAGCGATCTAACTCTATCGCTGCTTTGCAGATGCTTTGGAGCGCAGTTCATGTCAATATCTCAGCCTGCAGATCGCCAGAGCAGTGCGTTTTCTCCCCAATCTCTAGACTCTCGTCTATCGCTTCAACATCTTGCTTTGACAGAGGGCGATCTCACTGCTAACGGGGCTGACGTCATTGCCGGTCTAAGCCAGATCCCTAAAACATTGCCGCCAAAATATTTTTATGATGATCGCGGCTCTGAACTCTTCGAGAAAATCTGTGATCTGCCTGAGTATTACGTCACCCGCACTGAAACTCAGATTCTGCAGACCGCAGCAGCAGAAATGGCGCAGATGACGGGTTCCTGTGAATTAGTCGAGCTAGGTAGCGGCAGCTCCACCAAAACGCGGCTTTTATTGGATGCCTATCGTGATTTACAAGTCTCTCTAGATGCGCCTGAATCTTTTCATTACACGCCCATTGACGTGAGTGGTGGCATTCTTAAAGAAAGCGCGGCTGAGCTATTGAGGCAATATCCATCTCTACACATTCGAGGGCTGATTGGCACCTACGCCCAAGGGCTGCAGCAGCTACCCAAGGCCATTGCTGCAAAGCGGATGGTTTGTTTTTTAGGCAGCACCCTCGGCAATCTCAGTCCTACAGAGTGCGAACAGTTTTTTGATCAAGTGCGAGGGGCATTGCAGCCAGGGGATTACTTTTTGCTGGGGGTCGATCTTCAGAAATCAATACCCGTTTTAGAAGCTGCCTATAATGACGCCCAAGGTGTCACAGCGGCCTTTAACTTAAATATGCTGCAGCATCTCAACTGGCGATTCCAGGCGAACTTTAATCTCAATCAATTTGAGCATTGGTCGTTTTATAATGAGCAACAGCAGCAGATAGAAATGCACCTGCGTAGCCTGTGCGATCAAAAGGTAGATCTGGGGGCTTTGCAGCGAACGATTCCGTTCACTGATGGGGAAACGATTCGTACTGAAATCTCTCGAAAATTCAATCTAGAGCAGCTATCTGCTCTTTTAGAGCCACATTCGGGAAACAAAGGATTTAAATCAGTTCAGGTTTGGACAGACCCCAAGCAATGGTTTGGACTGCTGTTGTGTCAAGCCGTTCTAGAGCAGTGATGAGTAATGAGCAGGACCACAAAACCTTTGTATACTCCCTACCTTGCCGCTGTGAGAAGCGCATATGTCAAAGTATAGATAGGAAAACCCTCTGGTGACCGGATAGATATGACTAGCACCCAGGTACCGCCCTCAACACACCAGCAGCTTTATGATACTGACTTCGTTGAGTGGATATCACAAGCGGCTGAGCTACTGCAGCAGGGTAAATTTAGTGAGCTAGATATCAAGAATTTAATTGAGGAGATAGAAGACTTGGGGCGAAGTCAGAAGCAGGCACTGAAGAGCAACCTACGTGTTCTATTGATGCATTTGCTGAAGTGGCAGTATCAACCGAGTCAGCGTAGCGGTAGCTGGAGAGGCAGCATCGTTGAGCATCGTAAACGAATCCACGATGCCTTAAAAGACAGCCCCAGCCTCAAGAACTACTACAGCTCGGTCCTTCAAGAGAGCTACACAACCGCGCGAGAGATTGCGGCCTATGAAACAGGACTGCCCCTAGACAACTTCCCTGCGGAGTGTTTCTATACAGCAGAGAGAGTACTTGATCGCGATTTTCTACCTGAGTAAAGAGCCTTTGGCTTTTCATATCAGCATAGAATAGCAAAGTGCAACATAGCTTTTATGTTCAAGATAAACTGGAACTCCCAATTCCTTATGGAGACTGAGTTTAATACTTTAATATAATCGAGATTTATCTTAAGCTTACTTCCACCAACCTACTTATCTAGAGAACAAGTGTCGTTTGGGATGGCTAATTGATCGGCGACGACGAGCGGTAGAAATTTGTCACTGAGGGAAAGAGGTTAAGATTCTTTCAGCCCCTGAGTCTTTATAGGGATTCAAATTATGTGGTCATTCGTTGTCTATGTCGCACTCTTTTCACTTATTGTTTATCTGTTAGTTCTTCTATCTCGTAAAGGAACTATATCAAACCGTATTTTTACTGGCGTTGAGACACATGCAATTATTGTCATGAACGATGAAGTTACTCCCATAACAGTGGTTGTCGAAACATTGCTCCAGGTTCTTGAGCTTCCACAAAAGGAAATTGTTGAACTAATGACTAGAATCCATTCCGAGGGAATAGCAATTGTGTGGACGGGTGGGAGCAAAGTTGCAGAGAACCATGCCCGAATGATTAATGAAGCTGGGTTAAGATGCTTTGTGACTGACATTGATCTGTCTTAGCTATCCCTAGTTTTGTCAAACTGGGGTCATATCTTGATTTCTTGTGTGCTGAAACAACGCAAACACATTCAAAATCTTCAACATGACAAGAGAGGGCTATAGCAATCAAAACTGATTTCAGAGAAAGACTATAAGGATCCGTATGGCTTTCCGGCTTTTTATTCTCTGGTATCACGTGGGGTTGGTATAGCCCAGTTGAGATAAGGAAGCTGATTTGCTGTCTCTTGAATTTTTCCCGCATTAGCCACAAGCTGTCCACAGGCATCCCAAGTGCCGGAGCAGAGCATTTGACGAGGGCCATCGCCCATGCTCACGGAAGCAGCAAAATCACCACACTTGATCTGCAGTGTCTCCAGATTAACCTCCACTAC
>JBAUJD010000221.1:0-4658 GCA_049683515.1 Thermosynechococcaceae cyanobacterium
GCCAAGGTCACCGGAACATTCTCGGCCTTCTCTATCTGGTGAACCTGTTCCTGTTGAAGAATCGAAAGATAGCCTTGGTCATAAACGGCAGCAATGCCGCCCCGCCGAACGTGCGACTTCACCAAAGCGTTGTCTGGCTTCATTGAGAAGTAGGCGACTTTCCCCTGTACCTGCTCTGCCATTGCAGCGACTCGCTCATCGTCGGCATTGAGTACGGCATAGCCATCGGCATGGACTGCCTCTGCGATCACCCCTTTAACCCTTGCCATTTGGTCAATGGTATTAATGTCTCCAAGCCCCAAATGGTCCGCCGCCACATTTAAGACCACCCCGACATCACAGTGCTCGAAGGCTAAACCGGAGCGCAGAATACCTCCCCGTGCTGTCTCTAAAACGGCCATATCTACCGTCGGATCTTGCAGAATCATTTGGGCGCTGAGTGGACCGGTGGTGTCGCCCTTTTCGATGAGGCGATCGCCAATATAAATTCCGTCCGTTGTCGTGAACCCCACGGCGTCATACACCTGACTACAGATATGAGCAATCAGGCGAGTGGTGGTGGTTTTACCGTTCGTACCCGTCACTGCGACGATGGGCACCCGCGTCGGTGTCCCCGGCGGAAATAACATGTTGAGAATTGGAGCAGTGACGTTACGGGCTGTCCCCTGACTGGGAGCGATGTGCATCCGTAGCCCTGGGGCGGCATTGACCTCTACAATGACGCCCTCTGCTTCGCCCAGGGGCTTGGTGATATCGGTGGTAATGACGTCGATGCCCGCTACATCTAAATCAATGATGCGAGACACCCGCTCAGCCAGCCACAGGGTTTCGGGGTGAATGACGTCGGTGCGATCAATGGCGATCCCGCCTGTACTGAGATTGGCGGTGGCACGCAAGTAGCAAACCTGTTCGGGCTGCAAAACAGTGTCGAGGGTAAACCCCTGCCGACTGAGCATTTCATCCGTGGAATCATCCAGTTGAATCTGAGTGAGGATATTATCGTGGCCCTCGCCCCGGCGGTGATCTTGGTTCTCTTGTTCGACTAGGGTTGCGATCGCATCTTTGCCATTACCAATCACATGGGCAGGCACTCGCTCCGCCACCGCCACGACCTTATGATTCACCACCAAAATGCGATGATCTCGTCCTTGATAAAAGTGCTCTACAATCACGCCAGCCGAGACTGCCTTGGCCCGGTCATAGGCCACTTCGGCTTGTTCTACCGATTTAATATCAATGGTGATGCCGCGACCGTGATTGCCGTCTAGGGGCTTGACGACGATGGGGTAGCCGCCGAGATCATCAATGGCGTCTTCTAATTCACTGAAGGCATAAACCACTTTACCCAGGGGAACCGGCGCACCCATCCGGGTCAGAATTTCTTTGGTCCTCTCCTTATCACAGGCCAGTTCTACCCCCAAAACATTCGTGTGGGAGGTCAACGCCGCCTGCAGCCGCTTTTGATACTTGCCGTAGCCAAACTGAAACAGATCGCACTTTTCTAACTCCATCCAGGGAATACCCAGCGCTTCTGCTTCTCTGACCAGCGCCTCGGTGCTGGCCCCCAAGGTGGCTTCAGCCCGTAGCTTGTTTAAATCTTCGAGATCTTTTTTCAGTTCGGCTGCCGGGTACGCGCCCGTCTCGACCACGCTCTGACACAACCGGAACGCAGCACGGGTGGCGTAGCGTCCGGCGGCTTCATTTTGATACTCAATGACCACTTGATAAATACCGGGCGTTGCCGTCTCGCGGGTGCGGCCAAAGCCCACGGGCATATCCGCTAAGACCTGAAGTTCTAGGGCTACATGCTCTAGAATGTGGCCCATCATCGTCCCTTCCCGCAGCCGACTCAAGAAACCACCTCGGCACCCGGGTGAACAGTAGTGCTCCTCAAGGCTGGGCAGCACTGCAACGAGGCCATCATAGAAGCCTGGAATGGTGTCAGAGGGACTGTCCGCTAGTTCTTCTAGATCTAAACGAATAACAATGAGCTTTGAACGACGAATGCTCCAGTAGTTGGGGCCTCGGAGGGTTTGGGTTTGCAGGATTTTCATAGGGGTAGAGATGCTTTAGCTGACTCCGCGAAAGAGAAGATGATGTTGAGTGTCTAAGTAGGCTGTAAGCAGTTGGGGGCCACCCTCCTTCATCTTTCAAAAGGGGAATCAGGTACTCTTGTATTGATTTTGGTTCTGTAGTTTTTGCTACATATGGGTGCAAATAGATTGATGCTTTTAGCTTTTTAGATCAATACTTTGATCCTGAAAATTATCCAATGCTTTGCCTGGATGGTTAGTTATCGTAACACACTGAAATTGCCTGAGAACGGGGGTGTTCCCATTCTTGCCTTTAACATAGACGACAGATGGATAAGGGGTGCGATCCTCGATATACGATGTTTCTCCATTGACGCCGGGGTTTATCTACGTCGCAATTGCTTGCTGACCATTTTGCGAGAAAAACGCATTTTAAGGGCTGCTTTTTCGGACCAGTCCTGGAGGAGTTGATAAAACAATCTGCGATCGTCAGCCTGAAGAACAGCCACTTGGTCAGCGGTTTCAATGACGTAGGGATAGCCACCCCCAATAATAATTTCACCGCGAATGTAGTCCAAGATGTTGGCGAATTTCCCGTCATCGACAATCCAGCGCGGGAACTCTAAACGCACGGGCATGTTGCCATTGGCTTTCATGTAGAGAAATGCGATCGCATCGCGCTGCTCTTCATACTGACCCAAAATTCCTTGCCCCCAGGCATCCCCCGGTCTAGCGCAGGAGAAGATGGGGGTGCGATCGCCCCAGTTCATCCCCACTCCTAACAATTGGGCATCATTGAGCAGCGTTGTTTCTGGCAGCACCTCTAAACACTGGAGCATCTGCAAGACATCGCAGGCTTGAGAGGTGTCGATATAGCCGACCACCGGAACCCGATATTGCTCACTGGCCCGTAGTAAATTCACCATTTGTTCGGCATAAAATGCCTTGCACTCCAGATCAAAGGCTTCGGCAAAGGTGACCACCAAAGAGCCATCAAAAAAGACTAAGCAATCATCGCAGCTTGGGTGGCTTTCCATGAACTCAATAATGCGCTCCACCTCCATTTGGAAGCGGCGCATACTGACCTGTCGATCTAAGGGGCGACCATTCCGCTGAATCTGAAGCTCAGTTGGGGTCATCACCGTGAGACGAATATCTTTTTGATAGCTCCCCGTGCTGGAATGGGCGTTTTGAAACCAACCCACCTGCACCAGAGCAACTGGGGGTGAAACCTCTTTGCTGGGAAACACTTGGGAGCCATCGACGGCAAAGGTGGTCACGCCAGTAAGGCGCTCTCGCACCCACTCTAAGCTGTGTTCGCGGTTGACCCACTGCAGCCCTGATGGGATCTGCCAGTTCTTTGATGTACCTAGAGCTTCTAGAGGGCGCGCGCCGGGATGGTCGTAGTCAGAGAGAAGTTCTGTGATTTCATCGTCGGTTTTGGTCGAGACCTTTTGCAGCGCTCGGCGGTAGTCTTGATAGACCTGCCGAGATTGACTCGAAAAGTCAGTGAATTCCGACCGCTTTTGGTCGAGAACCTGCATCAACTCAGCGGACTTCAGCGGCATAGCATTGATTCCCACAAAAGAGTACGGAGAAACGAGAGGCTGATACGGCCTGATCTCTTCATGTACTCACGCCCTTTATCGATCACCCCCTAAAATAGCGTGTCTGTGGCCTTTATGCATTAGCAATATTGAGCTGGGTTGCGATCGCTCTCATGCTCACAACATGAGGCTTTAGGTCAATGCCATCAATCACTTCGCCGGGGTGAGGAGGGTTATGCATTCTCATCTGTGATAGTCCCTATAGCCTAAAACGTACATATCACCTTCTGTAAACTCAAAGGTCAACCACTAATTCCCGCTCACAGAGATAGCCTACCTGTCTTGCATCTTTACCTTTGAGTCGGTGCAGTATGGGGTTAGGCTTGCTGGCGCTGAGCAACTTGCATCAAAAGACGTAGAGCTTCGTTAACAGATGCCTCTGTCGGGAAAGCTTCAGCCACATCAGGCTCTAATACAACTATATTCGTTCCAGCCTGACAGCGTTCGGCATACTTGCCTTTCACACCTCCCGACATCTTCGAGAAATCGTACTCAGGTCGCAAATCATCTTCTAACTCATTCTCAATCGCTTTCCTCATAGAATCTTTGCTCATTACGGGTAGCTCTCCGGGCGCTAATGATACGTATAAGGTTTCCTCGCTCTGCATGAGCTACCACCAGTAACTGACCATAGCGAGATAATCCGATCATAACGTAGCGGCTTTCGCCAATGGAGTGGTCTGAGTCGGGGTAGGTCGTTGACAGCGCATCCTGAAAGACGCTTGCTGCTTCACGAAACGAGACACCGTGCTTCTGAAAATTGCTGGTGGCTTTCTGAGGATTCCACTCAAACTGCATTTTTTAATGTTGCTCTCAGCTCATTAAGATACACGAAAATTCAGTTCGGGAGTTGTGGGAGCCTAACGTTATTGAATTGAGCGGTGGCTAGAAAAATAAGCCCCTTATACCAATTCGTCTATTAGGTGACCTGCATAGCAAGAGCATCTAAAATATATTGATATCCCGTCAGTGATTGGACCGTCTCTGTTGAGAGCTGATTGATCTGGTAGAACAAAGC
>JBAUJD010000222.1:0-3079 GCA_049683515.1 Thermosynechococcaceae cyanobacterium
TAGCTAAGCCCAGACCTGTTCCTTGAGATTGGCTTTTAGCATTGCCAACTTGTTCAAAGGGAAGGAAAATCTTTTCTAGTTGATCAGGTTCTAATCCCATTCCTGTATCTTCGACTTGGAAGCGAACCCGTGTAAGTTCAGTTGTCTGAGCTGTATCCAATATGTCTGTATTAATTTCTCTGTTAGGATTATCAAGAACTTTAACGCTGAGAGTTACTGCCCCACGCTCAGTAAACTTAATGGCGTTGCCAAGAAGATTAATCAGTACCTGACGCAATCGCTTCTCATCTATATGAATAGCCTGAGGCAAATCAGCATCTAGCTTATTAATAAAAGAAATTTTTTTCTGATCGGCACGAATGCTAAACATTTCTGAAACGCCTTGCAAAATGGCAGGGAACTGACTGCTGGTTGGATACAGTTCCATCTTGCGGGCCTCAATTTTTGATAAATCGAGGACATCATTGATAAGTGTTAAAAGATGTGTTCCACATTGATGGATAATAGAAATTCCTTTTCGCTCTTGCTCAGTTAGAGTCCTAGAACGCTGAAGAATCTGCGCATAGCCAAGGATGCCATTTAGCGGTGTGCGAACCTCGTGGCTCATATTTGCTAGAAATTCACTCTTTGCTCTATTCGCATTTTCGGCAATCAATTTGGCATCCTGAAGTTCAGTTGTACGTTCCTCAACCCTAACTTCTAATGCTTCTTTCTGTTGAGTTAAGAGTGCTTTTGCCTGATTTAATTTTTCTAATACATCAGACAACTCAAGAGTGCGAATATTCACTCGTTCTTCAAGATCTTCATTGAATTTTAATAGGGCACTCTCTACTGTCTTGCGCTTTTTAATCTCATGTGCGAGCTGTCGATTTTGCTCTTCTAATGCAGAGGTCAACTGACTCAGTTTTAATTGAACTCGGACTCTCGCTAAAACTTCTTCCTGCTGGAAGGGTTTGGTAATATAATCAACGGCACCTAAATTAAAGCCTTTAACTTTATTCTCAGTTCCTGATAAAGCCGTCATAAAAATAATTGGAATATCCTGCGTTTTTGGATTTCCTCGAAGCCGACTACAGGTTTCAAAGCCATCAATTCCTGGCATCATTATGTCGAGTAGAATCAGTGCTGGCTGATCATATTCGACTTGTTCAATTGCACTTTCGCCATCAATAGCGACTGCAACTTGAAACCCATCTCTTATTAATGTTTGCGATAAGACCTCTAAATTTGTAGGATTATCATCGACAATTAAAACAGTTCCGGATGCTTGTGGAATATTCATCTGCATATTACTAATTGAAGGGTGTGGAAAACAATTGAGGTTTTTATTGCTGTAATCTTATGAATACTGTTCAATCAAATTTCGAATTTGTTTTAGCTGAAATCCTTTTGCAAGTTGCTTTAGCTTTTGAGTAAATCCAGAATACTTACTATCAAGCTGTTCAATCCGCTCAAGTTCAGACAAAAGATCGTTAATCCTGCCCTTGCGGCTTAAGTCACTGAGAACTTCTAAATCTTCGACTTCAGGCGGTATGATTTTTGAAGAAGTCTCTTTCTGTAAAACACCTGTGGGAAGAACTTTTCTATCTTCTTCCCTGCTATACACCCACTCTAAGTTCAGCAGGGTTTGAAGTGCACTAATCAAACTTGTAAGTTCTATTGGTTTGGGTAAAAAGAGATTGGCTCCCGCATCCAAACTTTGCTTCTGATCTGTTTCAAAGACACTTGCAGAAGAAATAATTACGGGTAGATCTTGACCTTCTGGAGACTGCCGAAGCTGACTTACCATTTCGTGGCCATCCATGACTGGCATTGCGACATCAGCGATGACTAAGTCAGGATGAGACTCGGTAATCTTATTCATGCCCTCTTGACCATCTTCGGCTTCAATAAGTTCAAAGCCGAGGGGTTTGAGGAGGTTGACCACTACCGAACGGTTCTCCCAGCGATCATCAACGACTAATATTTTACGGACTTGTCCTTCATAACCCACAATTGCGCCTTGGCTGCTGGTTTGACTCGCCCACCCTGTTGCCCCAGGTAGAACTAAGTCGAACCAAAAGGTACTGCCTTGTTCTAGCTCACTTTTTACCAGAAGTGTCCCACTCATCATTGCGACGATGTTTTGGCTAATGGCTAGACCTAAGCCTGTACCCTCACCTTGTTTTTTAAAGTTGCCCACCTGCTCAAAGGGTTGAAAGATTTTGTCTAAAGCATTGGACGCAATCCCGACACCCGTATCCTTAACTTTGAACCGAATACGGTAGAGATTGCTCTCTTCTCCAGGAGTATCACTAATTGATTGAGATTCAATAGAGAAGGTAACCCTACCTTTTTCAGTAAATTTGATTGCATTACTAAGTAGGTTAATCAATACCTGTCTTAGTCGTTTTTCATCAGCACGGATACCAAGAGGAATTTTGCCATTATGAACGTAGTCGAATTCGATATTTTTCTTTTCTGCTTTTATACGACAAATTTCTGATACTCCCTGCAAAAAAGAAGGAAAATGAAATTCAGTCGGATGCAGCTCCATTTTTCGAGCTTCGATTTTTGAGAGATCAAGAACGTCATTAATGAGTGTGAGTAGGTGGGAACCACACTGCTTAATAATTTCAACACCCTTTCTATCTTGACCGAATACCTCTTTGGAGGCATCCAGAATTTGTGCATATCCTAGGATTCCGTTTAGAGGTGTTCTCAACTCATGACTCATGTTAGCGAGGAATTCACTTTTAGCTTGGTTTGCAGTATCAGCATTTTCCTTAGCTTCCTGCAGCTCGGTTGTTCGCTCTTCTACACGGTTTTCTAGATCTTCATTGGTTTTTTCTAGGGCAGTAAAGGATTCTCGGAGTTGCTGAGCCATCCGATTAAAGGACTGAGATAGCAACCCAATTTCCTTTACATTAGAAGTGTCAACCTGCTGATCGAGTTCGCCATCTGCGATCGCACCTGAGGCTTCACTCAAGCGCATGATGGGACGTGTAATCCATCGAGAGGTATAGAAACCTAGTGCCGTTGCCACACCTAGTGCCAAAAAACAGAGGAGGATCGTATTACGAGTATTCGCATTGATTTG
>JBAUJD010000223.1:0-2136 GCA_049683515.1 Thermosynechococcaceae cyanobacterium
GCAATGGGCATCTGCAAGGGAGCGAGAATCTCTGGGTTGGTTTCCAGTTTTCCGTAGTAAATGACCAATGCATTTAACTTTGTCGGGAGCAGTAGACCTGTATTCAAGGACCAAGCGCCACCAAAGCACCAGCCAATCGATCCGATCTTTGGTGCCTGCTGCTCTTTGACCAGATACTCATAGGCTTGTCGAAGATTATCTTTGGCAGGCTCTGTATCTTGCATCACGCTCTGCATGAGCTGCTTGGCTTGGTCGGGCTGTGTGGCAACCTGTCCCCCGTAAAGATCAACGGCTAAAACGCTATAGCCTTCTCCCGCAAGTCGTTCGGTGACCGCTTTGATGTTGTCGTTCAGCCCCCACCACTCATGAATAGCAATAATGGCCGGCAAGGGTTTGTCACTTGCGACAGGCTGACTCAAGAATCCCTGCACAGTCTGGCCGTTCACCGTTGCGTATTTGACCATGGTTGATGTCACTTCAACGGCTGGCTTTTGGGTCGCAGCCTCTGTGGCGATGGGTTGGTCGCCTTGGTGTTCTTTAGACATGCGCTCAGTGAAAGCATCAGGGCTAGGGGAAGAAGCCGAGGGCGTGGTGGTGCAGGATTGCAAAATCAGGACCAACCCCAAGGTAAGCGCAAATAAGCTCATCAACCCGCGTCGGGAATGATGTAGAAATCGACGGGCCATATGTGCAACGCTCCACAGTAGGGGATCAATGCCTCTAATCTACCGCGTCCCTCGGAAAGACTGGTAAGCGGCTAGCAATCGCGCTAGTGTTTTGAAGGATTGCGATCGCAACCCAACGCACGCACTGGAGCACGAATCACACGCAATGTTGAGAGCTGGTATTGTCGGACTGCCTAATGTGGGCAAATCTACGCTGTTTAATGCTTTGGTGGCGAATGCCAAGGCAGAGGCAGCAAACTTTCCTTTCTGTACAATCGAACCCAATGTAGGCGTCGTTACGGTGCCTGATAATCGCCTGAAGGTGCTGGCCGACATTTCTAGCTCCAAAGAAATTGTGCCGACGCGGGTTGAGTTTGTCGATATTGCGGGCCTTGTAGAGGGAGCCAGCCAAGGGGAAGGGCTGGGCAACAAGTTCCTCGCTAATATTCGCGAAGTCGATGCCATTGTCCATGTGGTGCGGTGCTTTGACGACGATGACATTATTCACGTCTCCGGCTCCGTCGATCCGACGCGGGATATTGAGGTGGTTAACCTAGAACTAAGCCTAGCGGACCTCGGCCAAGTGGAGAAACGCATGGAACGCGCCCGTAAAGCTGCCCGTTCAAGCAAGGAAGGCCAGTTTGAAATGGCGGTACTAGAGAAGCTGCAGGGGCTGTTAGATGCGGGGCAGAGCGCCCGACAGGCCGACCTTAGCCCTGAAGAAACCGCCGTCATTCAGGGGCTAGGACTTTTGACCCGCAAGCCGGTGATTTATGCCGCCAATGTCTCAGAAGAAGATTTAGCGACAGGTAATGCTTGGGTGGAAGAGGTCCGTAAGATTGCCGGAGGCGAAGCACAGGTGGTGATTGTGTCAGCCCAAGTTGAGGCAGAGCTAGTGGAGCTACCGGAAGAGGAACGCGGTGATTATCTAGAGTCGTTAGGAGTGGAAGAAGGAGGGTTGCGATCGCTAATCAAGGCCACCTACGAACTCCTCGGCCTGCAGACCTATTTCACCACTGGCCCCAAAGAAACCCGTGCATGGACCATTCGAGCCGGGTCTAAAGCCCCCAAAGCGGCGGGAGAAATTCACACCGACTTTGAGCGCGGTTTCATTCGAGCTGAAACTGTCGCCTACGAGGATTTAGTGAACACAGGTTCAATGGGGGCAGCGACAGAGAAAGGACTCATTCGCAGTGAGGGGAAGGATTACGTCGTTCAAGAAGGGGACGTGATGGAGTTTCGATTTAACGTGTAGCGTTAGTCGGCAACCTTGAGCAGGAAGTAGCCGAGGCCAATCCCCACAAGAATCAGGCTGAAGCAGAGGAATGCTGTGTTGAAAATTTCGCCGCCCATCGTTTTTACTGTCCTGTTAATCAAGTACCTATAATCTCTGTACTCGTTGGAGCGTCTGCCTGTCAACTAAGAGGCCAGCCTGAAGGCGTTCGCATCTAGAGGACTGCGAACCCCTCTG
>JBAUJD010000224.1:0-3996 GCA_049683515.1 Thermosynechococcaceae cyanobacterium
CAGCTAAGGTGATTGGACAGCTCAAGCCCGATACCGAAGTTCACTTCATTGTGGCGGCGGCAGAAAACATGATTAGCGGTCGGGCGCTGCATCCCGGCGATATTTTGACCGCCTCTAACGGTAAAACCATTGAGATCAACAATACCGACGCCGAAGGGCGGTTAACGCTAGCCGATGCCCTCGTGTTTGCTGAGAAACTGGGCGTCGATGCCATCGTCGATCTGGCAACCCTCACCGGAGCCTGCATTGTGGCTCTCGGTAACGATATTGCCGGATTGTGGACCCCAGAGGATGAGCTGGCAGAAGAACTCGTTCAAGCCTCTGAACTAGCGGGTGAAAAATTTTGGCGAATGCCCTTAGAAGAGAAGTACTTTGAGGGGCTAAAATCCCCGATTGCTGACATGAAAAATACAGGGCCACGCCCCGGTGGCTCGATTACAGCAGCCCTCTTTCTCAAGCAGTTTGTTAACGATACGGCTTGGGCACACCTTGATGTAGCTGGCCCCGTCTGGACTGAAAAAGAGAGTGGTTATAATAACGTGGGCGCGACGGGATTTGCGGTGAGAACCCTCGTAAATTGGGTTTTAGGGGCATAGCGCTTGGAGCCAGCAGATTATTCCTTGCAAAAATTGTTATGGTCGGGTTTTAGGCTGTTCGGCCATGAGTGAACTTGCTAAAACTTTATTCTCGTCAAGTTAATTCGCATGAGTGAACCTATGTCTGCTGGCGGTGCAGCCCCCCTTCCCACAAGTCTTTTAGGACTTTTTCTGCGGTTTGTCCAGCGCCCATTTTATAGTCAGCAGCCCATTGCCAGCCGACACACGTGGGCCAAGGTCGGGGATATTTTGAGGCTGTATAGTCTTGCCCTCACCATTTTGCTACCGCTGCTCTTTATTATTTCCACTGCGACCGCTAGCTTAGGGGCGAAGAGCCATCCCATTAACGAACTGTTCAAAACCATGCCGCTCTACGCGATTGGCTTCTTTGCGGTGGTTATGGCTCCCTTGTTAGAAGAATTTATCTTTCGGTTACCCCTTCGATATTCTCCCTTGAATGTTGCGCTCCCCCTTGCGCTGATAGCCTTCTTAATTCCAGTGGAGACCTTTGTCTTCGTGCCTGGGGCTACCGCTCTGCGACTAGTGTCGGCGGTCGTCGTGGGCCTAGGTTTCTATGTCTGGCTCCATCGTCGAGGTCAAGCGAAGGGGCATTCGTTTTATGCCAAGTACACGGTGTGGATCGTCTATGCATCGGCGATCTTATTTGGCGCGATGCATATTTTCAACTTTGACCCCAAAACCTATTGGATTGCGCCGTTGGTGGTGATGCCCCAGTTCACCATCGGCATGTTTCTGAGCTTTATCCGGCTACGGCATGGCTTTGGATGGGCCATTTTTACCCACGGATTCCATAACTTTTGTGCGCTGCTGCCCTACGCCCTCACGCAGCTTGGTTCTCAACAACTTCGCGAAAAGGGTTTTTCGGGGGCGAAGGATGTGGTCTTACCGACTTCAGATTATATTCTCCTCGGACTTGTTGTGCTGTTTGTCGGCGGTGGTCTCTTTCTTGCTGTGCGATCTGTGATCAAGATGGTTCGAGAATGGCGTCTAGAGCGCAGAACGACTCAGCAATCTTGAGGCTAGATTAGCTCTGAGGCTTGACAGCCTTGAGATTATTGCAGTCCTAAGAGGAGAGCAACGCCGATTACAGCGAGCAGTGCGCCCAGCCATGCTCTAATACTGATGCGATCGCCTAACCAAATCGCAATCGGCAACACAAACAGTGGGCTGGTCGCCGTGAGCGTTTGGGCAATCCCGGCAGCGGCATACTTGAGGCTAATTTGCTGCAGCCAAATGCCGAGATAGGTACCCCCAAAAGCGGCTAGACACAAACGGCGGAGAATAGTTTGCGATCGCAACTCCAGCATCCAAGCCTTCAGCTTTCCCTGGGCTAGCCCCCATACGACTAACACCACAACCCCACTCAAAAGCCGTATAAATGCTCCCCAGGCTGGGCTGAGGGCCGTCTCGGCCAAAGCCGCCCGTGACAACACGGCCCCGCTGGCCTGAGCGATCGCAGCCAGTAGCGCATAGATAATACCCCGACGTCGATCAGCACCGGGGTCTCGAATCTGCTGCGATCGCTCACTAATCACCCACGTTACCCCTGCAATGGTGAGACCCATCCCCAACCAGGCCCAAATGGATAGAGCTTCATTCAGAAAGATCAGGGCCAGCACTGCAGCCATCGGTGGAGCCAACGCTTCAAACAAAAGGGTTTGCCTTGCACCCAGGGCGCGGAGTGCCGCCAGATACACAGAATCACCAAAGCCGATGCCGATAGCACCGCTGAGCAATAGCAGCACCAAACTGGCGTTAGAAAGTTGGGGAAGATCACCCTGAACCAAAATCGTGAGAGTGAGAAGTGTTATTGCAACAACCCCTTTGCCTAGATTGACTGCCAGAGGTGACGCCCGAATACCGGCATAGACAACAGAGGCTAAAGCCCATAGAAACGCTGCACTGAGCGCGGCCAGTTCACCCGTCAAGGAGGTTAACATTCAAATTTTGGATAAAAAGGTTGAAGATTAACCATGCCTTACTCAGATCCCTGTGATAAGATATTCAAGCTACGGGATGTAGCGCAGCTTGGTAGCGCGCCTGCTTTGGGAGCAGGATGTCGTAGGTTCAAATCCTGCCATCCCGATTTTATTGAACCGCCAATGGTCGTTCAATCCTAAATGAACGGATTGGAACCGATTTTTCTGCTGGCTGATTTCTGAATGTAATGAAATCCAGTTGTTTAGATGCCTGGAAGCTAAATTTTATTTGAGCACGGTCGACCTGCCTCAACATCAGAGATATTTGTCAAAGTGGTCTCGGCAATGTTTTTCAGAGCTTCTTTTGTAAAGAAAGCCTGATGAGCTGTAATGACGACATTAGGGAAGGACTGGAGAAGTTGAAAAGTATCATCCTGAATAATGGTGTCGGATAGATCTTCAAAGAAGAGATCTTCTTCCTGTTCATAAACATCAATCCCAAGATAGCCGATTTGACCAGATTTAATGCCTTTGATAACGGCATCAGTGTCAATGAGGCCACCTCGACTCGTATTGATCAACATCATCCCTGCCTTCAGTTGCTCAATTACGTTGGTGTTGATTAAGTGATGAGTCTCAGGTACAAGCGGACAGTGGAGTGAAACAATATCAGATGCCGATAATAATTCATTCAAAGATAGATACTCTACTCCAAGGGCTAGGCATTCAGGATTTTGATAGACATCATAGGCGAACAGGCGACAGCCAAAGCCTTTCATAATCTGGGCAAAGCAACACCCAATTTTGCCTGTACCGACCACCCCAACGGTTGCGCCATGAAGATCGAAGCCTAATAAGCCTTCTAACGCAAAGTTATCCTCTCGGACTCGGTTGTAGGCGCGATGGAGCTTTCGATTGAGCATTAAAATGAGGCCCACTGCATGTTCTGCCACTGCATAGGGAGAATAGGCAGGGACTCGAACAACGGTTAGATCGAGTCTTGCGGCTGCCGCTAAATCGACATGATTAAACCCTGCAGAACGAAGGGCAATCAGTCGAGTCCCTTGATCGGCAAGTTGCTGAAGGGTCTCCGCTTGGAGCTGGTCATTGATAAAGACACAAACACAAGGGAAACCCCTTGCGAGTGGAACGGTCGCGGTTGTAAGGCGTGGCTCAAAGAAGACAAGTTCATGGTGAGTGTTAGCCGCTTCGAGAAAAGTGCGATCATAGGGCTTACTGCTAAAGACTGCGATTCTCATAGCTATCAATGGTTTAAAGGTTCAACAGAAGTAAAACTTAAGAGGGGAAGAGGCTTTGATCTTAGGACCGCACGATAGCGCAGAATAATGAGCAATGCACATTGCCGCGCTTGATTATGCGAATTCTCTTTCTCCATCCTAATTTTCCGGCACAGTTTCGGCATCTGGCCGTTGCGTTAGCCAAAAACCCCCAGCATCAGG
>JBAUJD010000225.1:0-13742 GCA_049683515.1 Thermosynechococcaceae cyanobacterium
CTTCATACACGGCCCGAACTGAAGCCATGGGCTTCAAAGATGTGCCGTAGTCCCAACGGACGTGGGTGTAAGTTGCAGCAGGCGCAGGCTGCATTTCAACCGTGCCGTCGGGCAGAGTAACTTCGACCATCGGCTGAGCCGAGAAGGTGTTGCCGCCGTCGATGCTGTAAGTGAGTTCAGCGCCGTTGGCCTTTGCTGAATCAGCAATATAGGCGGTCTTGCTGGGAACAGGCTGAGTTAGAACCAGCTTTTCGGCAGGCTTATCACCGGCATTCTCACTGCTTAGGGTGTAGCGAAGCACATCACCAGGCTGTACTTCAGCTTGGCCCTCAAGGGCTTCCCAGGTCATGACTTCTTTACCTGCGGCGTCAGTAGAGACCACCTGCTTTTGAGCGCCCAAGACCAGCTTGACTTTAGGCTGCAGAATATTTTGAACGAGGGTCTCACCGGCTTGGGCCAAGTTGGCGAATACGGGAGTGGTTGTCGCGAAGGGGATGGCAGCGGCCATTGCCAGAATGCCAAGACCAATAGATAGTTTACGTTTCATCTTGTCTAAACCTCGGTTAGATCTGATTTGCAATTAGTGTGAACAAAAAGAGTGAAAAAGGATCAGGAGGGCAGCGGCGCTTATAAACTTGCACCGCTGACCACAGCCACTGGGGCTACTGAACCTTACGGCGGATGATCATTTGACCACTGCCACCGGGGACAACGGTGCCAACTTCATTGACGTAGGCTTCTACAACCGAGTCTGTTGCAGGATCAACCGTGCCAATGAGGCTGTCATTGGCAGTGTTGGCATCTTTGGTGAACTCGTCGTAGTAACGAACTGAACCGGTTGAAACGCTAGTGCCTGTGGCATGAACCGTCAGAGGTGTTTGACCCACTTGGTTTGTGTACCAGTTGTTGGTCCCTAGAGCCGCACCAGTGTCATTGATGTTGTCGCCATCTTCAATCACTTTGAAGTCCAAAGCGTTGAGGCCCACGTTGCCAGACCCTGTTAATGAAGGGCTAGTATTCACGTAAGAGATGCGATATTCAATAACGTCGCCAGGGGCTGCTTCAACGGTGGGACTTGCTGCCCAATCTTGCTTCACAGCGCCTGTAGAACTTAGGATGCGCGCTTCTTTGGTGACCTGCATGAAGCCAATATAGATGCGATCAAGGGTGATGTTGTTGACCGTCTCACCGGAGTAACCGGCAACACCTGTATCAGGGAAAGCAATGATGGCAACCGGCACTACTTGTCCGTCAGCGGGAAGGGTGCCAGGGAAGCTCATCGTTGCTTGGTAGCTGACTTGCTGACCGGGCTGCAGAGTGCCGACATTGATGGGGGTACCCGCTGCTAAAGTCCAGGTAGTGCCATTCCAGGTGTAAGTAGCCGTCAGAGGGGCATTACCGCCAGGACCGTCAGCGTCATAGCTAATCACCGTTTGTGTCCCGTTAGGGATATTCGCAGCGGTGCCATACTGGCCTGTTGCAGCGGACTCATCGGCGGCCTCGGCGACCAGAGGAGACACGGGCTGCAGCGTGACATTATCAATTCGTGAAGTATTGGTCGCTGGGTTCGCAACGGTATTGGTGAACACCACTGTACCCGCAGGCAGTTGGTCTCGATCAATGGCCTTGTTGGTGTAGTCATCATCGTCATCGGTGGGGCCAACCGCGCTGGGGCTACCGTTGGGACCGTTGAGAATGTTGTCGTTACCAACCTGGGATTCACCGGTTAAGACCACTTGATTATCTTCACCATCAGGGCCAACACCAGTGTTAGAACCATCATCGGTGCCGTGGACCGTAGGATTGGCTTTACCCGTATCATTGGTCGGGTCAAAGTCAGAACCATCAGGCGTGCCACCGTTGGTCTCTGTTGGAGGCGTAGAGTTCTCAAAGTTGTTAGGGTTAACGTCACCCGATTCATCGTAGATGATTTGATCAACGGGGTTGTTTGGATTAGCCGGATCGTCGTAGGTCTTACCAAAAGCCTGGGCTAGGTTATAGACAGAGCCACCTGCTGCGGGTAAACCGCTGGTAACCACGTTGAATCTGAAGCCGGTAATGGCATTACCATTGGCGGGTAAAGCGGTAGCACCGGTATAGATAAAACCAATGCGCTTCACCGTTGCGTTGGCGGGTGCAGCCGTGGTCCACTGGGCGGCAGTACCCCCTGGTGCGACAACTGGGCTAGTGTTTGTTGGGTTGCTCACTGAGTAAACGACCTGCCAGCCAGAAGGTGCAGAGACAGTCCCGCTGTACTGAGTGAATTCAGGAATTGCATCAGAGACTAAAACAACATCTGTTGTCACGGTCGCAGAATTCAAGAGGATGGGAGTTTTAGCAAGAGCAGTAGGGACAAATGCAGCGTTAGGAGTATTTCTTTCAACGGTGAGCGTTAGATCGTAGGTGATTACATCATCGTTGGCGGCACCAGTGGCACCGGGGTCTACATTGCTGTCGGTCTTTTTGACGGTGGCGAGGGCCAAGGGCTTCTGCTGAGTCGCAAAGTCAACGGTCTGAGACGCACTAGCTTCTTTCTCTCTGGCAATTGTGAGCACACCGGCTGCTTCACCAGGGGTGCCGTCAGGAAGGTCAACGGTGCGTACGTTGCTCTCAACATTACCGGCATCGACGGGCTGGTTTTGGGTGGCAGCGGTGTTGTCATTAGGCGGTGTGTTACCCAAGGTTACTGAGATGTCATCTCCAGGGTTTAAACCACTGGCAGGGACAGTACCTGTGACGACAACGGTAACCGAAGCACCAGCCGGAAGAGCCGCTAAACCAGGGGTTAACGTGCTGAGCCTGACGGGGGCATTTCCCGTATATGAACCGAGGGAAGCACCCGCTGAGCTGAAGACTTCAACCTGGGCGTTGGTACCTGTGAGCAAGAGGTTTTGCTTAAGGATGTCATCAAGACCCGGAAGTTGAACATCAGTAGTGTCGTTACCGACGTTGGTGACGGTGAATCTGAAGTCTAAGATATCATTGGCTTCAAAGGAACCGAGGTTGCGGTCTACAACGCCTGCAGGGGTAACGGTGATACCTGCAATCTCAGCAACCTTAACGACAACCGTATTGGATTGAGTGTCGAAATCCTTGCCGTCTGAATCTTTGTAAGTGGCAGTCGCGGTGTTAGAGATGTTATCTCCTGCAGCCGCAAAGGCTGGCAACATAAAGGGCTGAATCAAACTGCTAGCCATGAGAGTGGCTATCGCAACGGGCCGATAAAGCTTTCGAACTCGTCTCTTAGACTTTGGTGTATCGTGTGTCATAGGTGTCTTCTTTCTCTGATGAACTGAATAACTCGTGAGAGATGGGCATCCTCCGGCAGAAGCGGTGTGACCCTGATTTGATGAACGGGAGTTATTCCCCCCCGGTTTGTTTTGAGGTTCCAGCTCAAAACAAACGTTTGTCACACCGCCTCTGTTTTATAAACAAGGGCAAATGTGGTGTGGCAGCGATGATGGCTTAACAGAGCCAAGCATTTATCTCTCGCTTTAGGTAATGTGGCAAACACAATGTCTATTGTTAGACGGGTTTTTGAATGCTACGTCCTTACCCTATCTGTAGAGTGCCCCCGTTGAACTCCGAAATGTCACTCAAGTTGGGTATTTTATTTGACCGATATGCGTTGCTCAGGTGGTTAGTAATGGCTTATTGGGGGGATTGCGATCGCAAATATCCCATGCCCAATAAATTCCCCAGCGAACAAATATTGCAGCCAACCCAAGGTGAAGCGACGGTTCTAGAGCCTAACTGCGTAGTTCTACTGAGACTAAATTCGTTTTAGCAAACGCTGTGATTTAAGTCACAGCAAAGCATTTTACGTGTTCCGTATAAATACGGAGTTCACCAAAACTATTTTTTGAACATCATCGGGGAATGGGGCAAAAAGCAGCCATCGGGCTTCAAACTCTGAACGTTTTGAAAGAGCCGCGATCAGTCAAATATCGACCGTTCTCATCGTCCTAGATTACGGGCCTCAATCATAAGGTCTTCAGCACAGCAACCCCAGTCCCTGTTGTCGATTAAGCCGCACTCTCCGCTAAGCGCTGGGCCTTATCTGCTTCAGACTCAGACTCTATCTCATCAGCATCCTGCTGATGAGCAAAAATAAGACCGTCTGTTTCATTCCAATCGACAAAAATGGTGGCACCCGGCGCAAAGGTACTTTCTAAAATCTTCACCGAAATAGGGTTCTCTAGCTCGCGCTGAATCGCTCGCTTCAAAGGCCGCGCCCCGTAAACAGGGTCATAACCGGATTCAACTACGTGTTCAAGCGCCGCCTCAGTAAACTGAATCGACAGCTTTTGCTCTGCCAAGCGCTCATCAACCCGCTTCATTTGAATGTCAACAATTTTGCGAAGCTGCGCCCGATTCAGGGCATGGAACAGAATCGTATCGTCAATCCGGTTCAAGAACTCAGGGCGGAAATGGGACTTGAGCGCCCCCATCACTAGCTCTCGCATTTCTTCGTATCGAGAGTCATCACCCGCGACTTCTAAAATATGTTCACTCCCGATGTTGCTGGTCATCACAATGACCGTGTTACGGAAGTCTACATTGTGTCCCTGAGAATCAGTGATCCGGCCATCATCAAGCACCTGTAGCAAAATATTGAAGATCTCTGGGTGGGCTTTTTCTACTTCATCGAGCAGCACCACCGAATAGGGGCGGCGTCGAATGGCCTCCGACAACTGTCCCCCTTCTTCGTAGCCCACGTAGCCCGGAGAAGACCCCACCAAACGCGACACCGCGTGTTTTTCCATATACTCCGACATGTCAATGCGGACCAGAGCCTCTTCGGTATCAAACAAAAGTTGTGCTAGGGCACGAGCGAGTTCTGTTTTGCCAACACCCGTCGGCCCTAAAAACAGAAAGGAGCCGATGGGGCGGCGAGGGTCTTGCATCCCGGCTCTGGCTCTACGAATGGCTGCAGAGACGGCGGCAACAGCCTCTTCTTGGCCCACGACTTGTTTGTGGATGTACTGCTCTAAATCAAGAAGCTTCTGGCGCTCAGACTCTAGGAGACGGTTAACCGGTATCCCCGTCCACTTAGAGACGATTTCAGCAATGTCTTCTGCGTTGACGTCTTCTCTGAGCATCGCAGAGCCACTGTTCTGAGCCTGGGTTAGAGTCGATTCTGACGCTTCAAGCTGACCGAGCAGCACCGCGAGCTTCCCGAATTCAAGCTGGGCTGCAGTTTCGTGATCATAGTCTCGCTTGGCCTGCTGTAGTTCAACATTGGCGCGTTCAATATCTGCCTTGATGTTTTGAATTTTGTCGAGGATGCCTTTTTCGGCTTCCCATTGGCCGTTGAGGGTTTGGTACTCGGTCTTAAGGGTACCTAATTCTGCTTCAAGCAGGTGAAGACGATCTTGAGACGCGCGATCGCTCTCTTCTTGCAAAGACACCCGCTCCATCTCTAGCTGCATGAGGCGGCGCTCAACCCCTTCTAGTTCACTCGGTTTTGAGGTCATTTCCACCTTGAGTTTAGCAGCGGCTTCGTCCACGAGATCGATGGCTTTATCGGGCAAAAACCGATCCGAGATATAGCGGCTTGACAGCGTAGCCGCTGCTACTAGAGCTGAATCAGTAATTCTGACGTTGTGGTGAACTTCGTAGCGGTCTTTGAGGCCGCGCAAAATGGAGATGGTATCTTCAACGGTGGGTTGACCGATGTAAACCTGCTGAAAGCGACGTTCTAGGGCTGCGTCTTTCTCAATGCTGACTCTGTATTCATCGAGGGTGGTGGCCCCAATACAGCGCAGTTCGCCTCTAGAGAGCATCGGCTTGAGCAGATTACCTGCATCCATTTTGCTAGAGCCGCCCCCACTAGAAACAACGGTATGGAGTTCGTCGATAAACAGCACCACTTGGCCGTCAGAATGGGTGACTTCGTGAAGCACTGACTTGAGCCGTTCTTCAAATTCACCTCGGTACTTGGCTCCAGCGACAAGACTGCCCATATCAAGGCTAATAAGCTGCCGATTTTTCAAAGATTCGGGCACATCACCGTTGACGATGCGCTGGGCTAGCCCTTCTGCAATTGCGGTTTTGCCGACGCCGGGTTCTCCAATCAAGACAGGGTTATTTTTCATCCGGCGAGAGAGCACCTGCACCACCCGTCGAATTTCTTCATCGCGGCCAATCACTGGATCAAGCTTGCCTTGTCTGGCGAGGGCGGTCAGATCGCGCCCGTATTTTTCGAGGGGCTTAACCTCAGGTTCTCCCTTCTGCTTTTTGTCAGACTCTATCGTTTGCTCGCCCATCTCTTCTTCACCTGCAGGCACAGTTTGCGGGGTCCGCATTCGTTCAATGGCCTGCTCAAGGTCAATCCGCGCCAAGCCCTGATCACGAAAGACCGATTTACCAATACGAGGGTCATCGGCCAGCGAGAGCAGCAGATGATCCACCGAAATCTGGAGTTCAGTGAAGTCATCACGGGCCGCATCGGCTCGGTCTAACAGGCGTTCCAGCCAGCGACCGCTGTGGACGTAATCAATGTAGTCGTCCTCCATGGTGCGCTCAGGGCGGCTGGCAAATTCAGTGAACTGACCCAGCATAAATTCTGGGTCGGCCCCAAGGTGATCTAGAAGGGTACTGGCAATTTCGTCCTCTTCGAGCAGGGCGATCGCAAGATGTTCAACCTCTAAACAAGTGGTATCAAAGCGATCAAGAACATCTTGGGACTGAAAGATAGCGTCCCACGCCTTTTCTGTAAACTGCTCAGGATCGGTCGGTTGCATAGGGGTACGGGCTTTTATTCTTTAATCATGGGGTAAATCTACTATACCAAGCTATCTTCTTGGGCCTCCACTCCTCAACCCCTCACGGTAGCCCTCTCCCCTAGGGCTATCGTGTACACGCAAGTTTTAAATTATTCCAAAAGCTTTTCACTCGCCCCCCCAGCCCCCCAATTCTGATACCGCTGGCGAAATAAATGTTTGTTTACAGTACAGCCCCTCGCGGCCCCCTAAATCCCCCATTCTGGGGGACTTTGAACCTGTATCTAAGCTTGATTCGGTGGTCAGAAATTTCAAATCTCTTTCACTCAAATCTAATCAAACGTTTGTGCAACAAAACAGGTAAAGTCCCCCACTGGTGGGGGATTTAGGGGGCGAGTGCAAGGTGGTAGGCATGAGCGAAAGTAGCTTATGTTACTGACTGTGAATTTCGCCAGCGGTATCAATTCTGGAGGGAGAGTCCGAAAGTTTGAGCTGCTACCCCATTCTGGGGGGGTAGGGGGGCAATGCAGAACTCAATGGGTTGTACAGACTTGTGTGTACACCGTAGCCCCTAGGGTGAGGGGATTTCAGCAGTGACCGGAAAGTTTTGTCAGCCCACCAGATCCCAAAGTCAGCTAAAGGGCATATCCCCGATTATCTCAATCAGGGTAAGTCTTTTAAGAAGGAGCTGATGGAGGCACCTCTTTCTCTTCTTCTTTGGGGAACGGTGTCTTAGAATCTTCTATTTCTTTTTGGAGATTAAAGATCTCAATGTCTCTCATGCTGTCAATTGTATTGAGATTCAGCAAAGACAATCTCAATAAGCTGTCTGGGGTCAGTTCTTTGCGTAAAGACTCTGGACCTTTGTTATTCCCTAACTTCACGAGAGCGGCAAAATCAACTTCACTGCCTTCGGGGCGGTAAACCACTAAATATTGCTGACTATTGACGGTGACGGTTTTCCCTTGGGTGTAGTACACATTTGATTTAAAGGCAGATTCTAAGATGCTAGAGAAACCACCGAACATGAAATATGGAGAAGCATCCGTTGCGTTTTGATTGAGCAGTAGGCGTTTCCAGGTTGTGTCTAAGGTCTTGAGCTGTAAGGTCAATGGCTCTTTGAGGCCAGCAAACACATCAACGGGTTCTTCAGCAGCTTTCGATTTTTTTGCTTCCCTTGCCTGTGCAGTCGGCGTGACGAAAGGGGTGGGGGATGCGATAGCAACCGCCACACCCAAGGCTAATGCACTGACCCCAACACTACCCCTAAGCTTCAATATAGCCATTAAAAAACGTCTCCGAGTTTTTATAAAATCCCTGTGATATTTAGCTTAAACCCAGGCAGAACCGATTCACCAGATAGTTGGCTCGGCGATTGAACAACTTGTTTCTCTTGACTAGGGCGATAGATCTCGACCACTTTGTTCTTTGGATCAAGCAACCAGCCCAACTGCACCCCATTCTCTAAATACTCTTGCATTTTATCTTGCAGCGGACCGAGTGAATCAGTGGCTGAGCGCAACTCCACGACAAAATCTGGGCAAATGGGCGGAAATCGTTCCTGGTTTCTCGGCGTTAATGCTTGCCACCGATCGAGGCGAATCCAAGCGGCATCTGGTGAACGATGGGCACCATTGGGAAGCTTGAACATTGTGCTTGAGTCAAAGGCTAGCCCTGTTCCATCAGCATCTGCCCATATTTCTAAACGAGTAGTTAGCTTGCTATTACGATTACCAGAAACTCCTCCAGTTGGCGGCATAACAATCAACTCTCCTTGAGCCGATCTCTCAAATTTGACTTCAGGGTTGGCCCCACAGAGTTCATAGAAGGCATCATCTGTTAATTCAACGAGCGGTTCAAGCTTAAAGGAGATCGCAGTCATCAGTCTGACCTCGCAATTTGAAGACGTTTAGAGTTCCATCATAATTCATTGCCCAGTAGAGCCAAAGCCACCCTCGCCTCTACTTGTATCGTCGAGCCGCTCCACCTCTTGCACCGTGACTCGCATCACCGGTGCAATCACCATCTGAGCAATCTTCATGCCACAGTGAATCTCGAAGGGCTGCTGACTGTGGTTAATCAAAATCACGCCAATTTCGCCGCGATAGCCCGCGTCGATGGTGCCGGGGGTATTGAGAACCGTGATGCCGTGCTTGAGAGCCAAGCCGCTCCGGGGTCGAACTTGGGCCTCGGTGTTGGGGGGAAGTGCGATCGCAATCCCTGTGGGAATCAGCTTAGACTCTCCGGGCTGGAGCGTCTGCTCCGCAACAGAGACCAGATCTAACCCTGCATCACCCGCATGGGCATAGTGCGGGAGCTGAGCCTGCTCATGGAGGCGAATGACCTGCAGATTCATGGTGCTGTAATTAAAACAAAGGGCTGCACGATCAGCGCGGTAAAAGCGCGATTAGGTTCACCATTCCAGTCACTCAGTTCTTCTTGAGAGGGCTTATAGATGAGCTGTTCGCTAATCCAATGTTGAACAGACTGGACATCATCATTAGCAAGGGCAGCCCCCACATCAACCATGTCAAGGGCTGAGGTGACCACAATGAGGGCATCTCGCTGGGAGTGGGGAATTAAATCTCGCCATTCAATCTCTGCAAGTTCTTCAGTAAGCTGAGCTTTGGGGTTTGACATGCGCCTTAGATCGGATTCGTCGATTAATTTTAACCATCATCCCCTACTTCATGATGGTTGGCGACACCCTTATCTTGCGCTCAGCAGCGACGATCGAGGTCTCGAAGCAGCACTCATGGAACGATCTAAGATCCATCAAGCCGTGTCCAAACCGGCTTAGAATGAGTCTGCACGTAAAAATACTGCTTCATAAATTATGTCCACAAGCCAGCCAAAGGTAGCGTTTGCCCAGCGATCGGAGTTCAGGCAGGCGCTACGTCAGCGAGTTGACTCCTATTTCGTTAGCAATAATATTAGGCCGAACGACAATTTAGCGATGTATCTCAAGTCCGCCATTATTTTTGGCTGGGTATTGGGGTCATGGGCGTTTACCCTCTGGGGGCCATCTAATGTGCTCTTTAAAATTCTGGGCTGTATCGCCCTTGGATTAGGGCTAGCGGGGTTTGGCATGAGCGTCGGCCACGATGCCAATCATGGCAGCTATTCTAAGAACCCACTCGTGAATCGTTTTTTTAGCTATACCCACGAATTTATTGGGGTTTCAAGCTTTTTATGGCGGTTCCGTCATAACAAACTTCATCATATCTATACCAACCTTCAAGGGCTTGATGTCGAGGTGAACGGCGATGGTGCCGTCAGAATGTCGCCCGATGAAGAGCGGAAGTGGCATCATCAGTATCAGCATTATTTCATTTGGTTTCTGTATCCTTTGATTCCCTTCTATTGGTTTCAGGGTGATCTGCGTCGGTTTATCATGTCTGGCGACTATTTAGGGCATCAAATTCCGAAGCCTAAAGCAGGCGACATTTTTGACTTTATTGCGCCCCGCATCGTCAGCCTTGCCTTTTTCTTTTTGATCCCGGCTTGGCAGGGGTATTCGTTCCTACAGATTTTTGTGGGCCTCACGATTTCTCACATGGTCTATGGGTTTATCGTCTGCTCTGTTTTCATGTTGGCCCACGTGGTTGAGTCGGTGGATTATCCTGCCATTGATCACAGCAACAATACAGTCGAAGATGAGTGGGCGATTTTGCAGGTTAAAACATCGGCAGATTTCGCGCCCGACAATGCTTTCTTGAATTGGTATCTGGGAGGGCTAAATTTTCAGACTATCCATCATTTGTTCCCAGATGTTTGCCACATTCACTATCGTCAGCTTGCCCCTATTGTGGCTGAAGTTTGTGCAGAGCATGGTGTTCAATACAATGTCTACGACACACTGGGCAGTTCTGTGGCTTCCCATTACCGATGGCTGAAGCGATTGGGACAGGTCGCTGATGCCGATACTCCGGCTGCGATCGCATAATCACGGGTTGCAGAAGTCTCTCAATCAAACAGTGATGCAGGCTCAAGCATTTGTCGATGCATCTTGGGCCTGCGTTCAAGCAATAAAGCGAGTGTGGAGACTATAATGGCGGAGCAAAAATTAGTGGTTTCATTCTTTATATCAATGTCATCCCTCTTAAAAACTTCGTCACCGCTTGGTTAAATAGCTCAGGAAATTCTATCCAACAGTTATGTCCACCATGCTCTAGTACTACTAACTCAGAGTTTGGAATCTTGGCAGCAAGTTCTTCTGAAAACGCTAGAGGAATGAAGATGTCATCTCTACCAATCAACACCAGAGTCGGGACTGAGATTTGGCTGATTTGCGATCGCGTGTCATGCTTCATTAACGCCGCACCTTGTCCAGCAAAACCGTGAGTGGATAGCGAATGAGGATGATTGATCGCAAGATTGACTGAAGCCATCACCCTTTCATCGTCTTCAAAAAATTCGTTTGTGTAAACCCACAAAAAGCCTTCTCTGATTCGGGTTTCTAAAGATACATTTTCCTTAAGCATTCTCAGCCAAGTCTGAACTAAATGTTTTGCTTTGGCAGGCAATTGAGCGGCGGTTGTGTTGAGTAGCAAACTTTTCACTAACTCCGGATATTTCAGTGCAATGATCTGGGCAATCATACCACCCATTGAAAAGCCCAAAATATGAGCGTTATCCACATTCAAAAACTTCAATAAGGCGGCAGCATCATCCGCCATCATTTCGGTTGAGTAGTCCTCGTTGGGAGCATCCGTTTGCCCAACACCGCGATTATCGAATACGACTACTTGATAGTGCTCAGAGAGGACAGAAACTTGCTTGAACCATGTGCTGCTATCCATGCTCAAGCCGTGAATCAAAACGATAGGTTCACCACTGCCATGAACCTCGTAGTACATCTCAATGTTGCCAATCCTGGTTCTGGGCATTCTGTCTCTTCTCTATCGCAGCAACAACGTTTGTAGCATAACGATTAACTCTTAACGGTCGTTGTGCATGGGCGTGCTTAGGCACCGGGGCCAGACGACGGAAGTGGGCAGATTTCCATACCTTGAATCAAGCCATCCTTAATCGTGTAACGATGACCAACGTGCTCATCAGCAAGTACGGCTCCAGCCGGATCGCGAACGACCTGATGCACATCGACCACAATCCGTCCGCCTTCTTCCGGATGAAAGGCAACCGGTTCGACGTGTGCGTCAAGTTCACCCCCCTGCTCTATCCAGTAAGCGCGGACTTCTTCAGGCCCACGGACAAAGCCACCTTTGAACGCTCTCGGCCAATGCACGTCAGGAGTCATGAGGGCGAGGACAGCATCAAAGTCATGCGCGTTGAAGGCTATATAGGCTGTGCGTAACAGCTCGATTTCTGGTGCAGGTTGATCTGGCATAAAAGGTAGGTGAAGGCGATGGGTGGACACCCCTACAATAGTCTTAGCTTCAACCTGCCGTCTCATCCAATTCCGCTAAAATTATCCTAATCCTGCTTGGGATGTGAACGCATAATCTCGATTGGATGGCTAGAACAAGGCTTCCAAGTCGCGATAGCCGCTCACAATACGGGCAATATCGATCCCGTCAGGTCTGGGATAGTAGAAGATGATGTAGTCACCAACGCTGAAGCCACGTAGATTTTTGGATAGGGGATCATAGGAATTTCCCAATATGGGAAATTGAGCCACCTGCCGACATTTTGACGAATAGCATCGAAGAGCTTGCTGGCAGCGGTGGGATTTTGCTGGGCGATGTAGCCACAGATGTAGTCTAAATCTTGGACAGCTTTTTCTGAGAAGGAATAGCTGTTCATCTTGCAGCGTGAGGCATCTGACTTATCTTTGCCTGTAGTCTGTCGAAAACGGTTTCGCCATCGACAATTTTGCCCTGCTGAACTTGCTCGGTGCCAATGGCAATTTGTTGACGGAGTGCTTCTAATCGATGTTCCTGTTCAGAGAGCAGTGATAGAGCAGTACCCATCAGCTCATCCACGGTGCTGAAGCGACCTTTTTCAAGCTGCTGCTGGACAAATTGTTCTTGCTCAGGCTTCAAGTCAATGTACATGAGTGTTTAAGGTAAAGGTGAGCCAATGAATTGTTTGCTTGGCTTCCATTCTAATCATCTGCAAGACTATCCATATATCGAGTGCTGGAAGATTGTCTAAAGTAGAAATGACTTCGCATAGGAGCAAGCTATATGCCTCTAGAAGAACGGCTTCTTCAAGCTATTGAAACCTTGCCTAGCAATCGACTTGCTGAGGCTCTTACGCTTATTCAATCGCTACAAACTGAGCCTTCCATTACATTGGCTCAATCATTCCTTGCCCATCTTGAAACAATTGGCACTTGGTCAGGTGACGATCTTGAAGACTGCTCAGAAGCTGTTCAAAACTCGCGTGGTGAGGTGCTATATGACGACAGCTCCAACCCGTTTGATGTTTGATTTGCTTCTCGATACGAACCACTGTATCGTCCCGGAGACTAGACATCACCTTAGTCTTCTACAATTGAGGCGCTTGTGGGGTATATCGCAATTGTCCAATGAGAACAACGTCAATCGATTTGTATCGTATGGGGAATACAGCTTCTCCGAGAATGGACAATGTGCGTGACCGGGATATTGAAAGCTATGAAAAGCAGGGCAAAGTTTGGGTTGTTGAGAATTCTGGAGGCATCTCAACGTTTGCGGCTCAGGGATCGGGCAAAAACTGGTGGAGATTAGATCAAGGGTGTGTTATCCCTGATGAGCTATCCCTGGTGAATGACTATGGGACTCACTGGGCATGGGAGCCGCGATATACAATGAAGCTAGATGCTTATAAAGCTGCGTTGCAATCAGTGGCAGCACGATTCTACAAAGTGAGCTAGAGGGTAATAGGCAATGAATTTATCACCAAAGGCAGTTCGATTCATTGTTGATGCGCTTGACTACCGAATCAACACCTATAGGGAGAGCCTTTCTAAAGACTTAGAAGAGGATGAGGTCGCGGATCTTACGAATGACTGTTTATATTTAGAGTCTATTCGTGGAGAGTTGGCAAAGGCTCGTGAATCAAAGGTTCCGA
>JBAUJD010000226.1:0-9534 GCA_049683515.1 Thermosynechococcaceae cyanobacterium
GCTTAATGGTGGCATCGTGGTTACTGGAAAAGCCTACTTTCCCCTTGAAGTCATCGAGGGTCATGCCCGCCTCTTGGATAAAATATTGGGGCATCAGCCGCCCTGAGGTTGAAGATTCACTACCAAAGGTAAAGGTATGGTCTTTGAGTGTGGTCAGTTGCTTCGTCTCTTTGAAGGGCTTAAGACCGCTCTTGGTATTGGCAATAAAAACGCTCTGGAATTTCTCGTCAATATCGCGCTGGGCAATGGCTTGGGCATCTTTGACCTGCAATCGAGCCTGAACCCCAGTCAGGCCACCAAACCAAACTAGATCGAGATCTCCGACCTTGAACGCCGTCACTGCCGCTGCATAATCTGTGACGGACTGAAACTTGACGGGTACCTGAAGTTCTGTCTTCAGATAGGCCACCAGCTTGTTGGACAGCCGCTGCACCTTCTCAGGATCTTGGTCAGGGATGGCACCAATCACCAGCGGTGCCTCGGCCCCTTGTATGTTGGTCTCTTTGGCCTTGGTCTCGCTGGCCTCATTACCGCTTTGTTCTACCGATTGGCCCCCACAGGCCGCCAATAAAAGTGCGATCGCACTCACTAGAACCGTTTGTTTGACGACTGACTTCATCCCTGTTTGCCTTATTTTTACCGTAAAGATACAAGGCATCTTACCGCCAAAGTCAGACCTACATGACGCTTTAGCCAATCAATGCTTGAATAAAGCCTTAACCTCATGGCTTGAGCAAACATGCTGCATCTGTTTAGTCTTGGCATTTTGCCCCTGTGGCTAGAGACCACAAAGATTTTTCAGCCCCCTGATGCCACGATTCAACAGCCCCTCGATCTGCTGCTGCTCAATCAGCCCGATCCAGGAATAGAACCCGTCCTCAAAACCTATCTTGCCAAACTAGAAAAGCAGGGCTTTCCCGCTCAATCTCAAGGTATTTGGCTACAGACCTCTGACCAACTTTTGGCCTATCACCAAGGCGAGCAGCCCCTATCTGCAGCTTCTCTAACAAAAATTGCCACCACCCTTGCCGCCCTCAAAACCTGGAAGCTTGACCATCAATTCGTCACCGAAGTCAGGATCACTGGCCCTATTGAGCAAGGCATTCTGAAGGGCGATCTAATTATTCAGGGTGGGAACGACCCGCTGTTCGTCGGGGGCGAAGCGATTGGATTAGGTCACGCGCTCAATCAACTCGGAGTCCGACAAATTTCGGGAAACCTAGTGATCTCCGGCCCCTTTGTCATGGAGTTCCAGCAGAACCCGCAGCAGGCGGGGCAGTTGTTGCTAAACGGCTTCAATGGTCAAGTCCTGCCCACAGATCCTAAATATCCGAAGTACACCCTACCCACAGTCGCGGTTCCCAAACCTCAAATTAGTCTCAAAGGCAGTATTATCGCTGCCAACGCAGACCGTCGAGGTCAGGTTATTGTGCGGCATCAGTCGCTGCCCCTACTCGAAATTTTGAAACAGTTAAATGTGCATAGCAACAATGACGTGGCGGAGCAACTGGCTCAAATGATGGGGGGCACGCCAGTGGTGATTCAAAAAGCCATGACGGAGGGCATTCCTCAACAAGAGATTCTGCTTAAAAACGGGTCAGGGCTAGGCCAAGAGAATCGTCTGTCACCGAGGGCTGTGATGGGTTTGTTTCAAGCCATTGAGAAAAAACTGGAGCCTTTCAATTTGACGGTGGCCGATGTGTTTCCGGTGGCGGGGCGCGATCTCGGCACCATCAAAGAGCGGACTCTCCCGGCAAACACTGTCGTCAAAACCGGCACCCTTTGGAATGTGAGTGCGCTAGCGGGGGTCTTACCCACCCGTAAATATGGCTTGGTTTGGTTCAGCATCATTAATGGCGGCCCTCGTTACAATACAGAGGGCTTTCGCGAAGAGCAAGATCGCTTGCTCCAGACCCTCAGTCAACGTTGGGGTGCGCCCTCCTCGGCGTGGGTGCCTCCTAGACAAAGCCATCAGTTTGGCGATTCGGCCCGAATCCAGAGAGTATCCACTGATAGTGCCAGTTTATAAAAACGAAAAATCGTGGTTTCAGGCCGAAGCTAAACTTGATTTAAGCAATGCACGTAATGGACACTTTTTTCTTGCGCTTACCCTGGACACTCGCCGATGCACTGCTAAAAATAAGTTAGGCGGCAAACGTGTATGGGAAAATCATCTTCAGTCCAAAACTTTGCACATGTCGCAAGAGTTTTTATTGACTGGGTTGAGCAAACTGAGCAAGAATATACGGCTTCAGCAGCGTTACGAAATCTTGGTGCACTTTATCTCTCAGCTCTTCAGCTACCACCTCCCTATTCAGAAGGATTACCGGATGATGAGCATCAACTAGGCATTTCAGCCTCAACGCTTGATCAGATCTATATTCGCGCTTCAAAGTTACCTTTTCAATACTATGGTGTTGTTTTTAATTCCTTAGAAATGCCACCTGGGTCACCTGTGGTAGGTGACATTGCAGATGATATTCGTGATATCTACGGTGATGTGAAGATTGGATTGCTACTATTCGAGCAAGGAAGACTATCAGAAGCTTGCTGGGAGTGGGGCTATATGTTTAGACTCCACTGGGGAAAACATCTAACAGGAGCCATACAATCGCTGCATGATTATCTAGCAAACGAAGATTGGGATGGGCTATCATCCAATTAATTTGAATTCATAATGGGTATTCTTCTCGTTATGATAATGGAGTACCTGTTGCCGGGTTTGGGCGATCTCCTCTGGTGTAAAACTCTTGCCGTCTATAGGCTTTGTCTAACAGGGCAATGCAAGCGGACGCTCGAAACACGCTACTGTTGGGCGCTTTAAAATTTTTGCTCGCGCCCCTGATGGCCGAGCCGTTATTTTGATGCCAGCATCCACAGATACCTTGATTATGAATACGACCCTTTCTGAAAAAGATCTTCGTCGGATCACCACTGCTGAATATCACCAGATGGCGATCGCGGGTATTCTCGCTGCCGATGAACAGGTCGAACTCATTGCCGGACACATTATCCAGAAAATGCCTAAAGGCCCAGCCCATAGCGCTCTGTGTAAACGCATTGAAAAATTACTAGAACATCGTTTAGGCGATCAAGTTCTCGTCCGCCTCCAGGATCCGATTCAATTGGATGCCTACTCAGAACCTGAACCTGATATTGCCGTCGTGCATCCAAGTCTCAGCTTCTATGCCGACCGTCACCCCATCCCGACAGACGTTGATTTAATTATTGAGATTGCCGATACAACCATACAAAGAGATCTCAGTACCAAGGCAGACCTCTATGCAGAAGCGGGTATTGCCGATTATTGGGTCGTCAGCGTCACCACACAAGAACTACATATCTTTCGAGAACCTCAACCGGATGGATATCAACGCCAACTGATTTTGCGTGCCCAACAATCTGTTAGCCTGCTTGCCTTTCCGAGCTGCACAATTACGGTGCAAGAGTGCTTTGGCATACCTTCATCAAGAGCCTAAATCAAGAGCGATCGCTAATGCTATCTGAATTGCTGCAGCATGGTGTAGAGACAAATCTATCGCAGCTCTCGACCAAAGGGTAAAAAGGCCAGAACCAAAAGTTTTAGATGCTGTTTTGCAAAGGGTAGGCCGATAATCGTAATCGCCAGAATGAACGCTGAGATCAGGTGAGCAATAGCAATCTCCCAGCCAAACAGCAGCACCCAAAAAACATTGAGCACCAGTGCAAGCAGGCTATCAGCACTACGGGTCACCACAATGTCTTTGCCGAAGGGAGCAAAGGTGGCAAAGCCCAGCTTGATCGTTTGCAAGCCGAAAGGAATACCCACAATGGTGAGGCAGAGGGCGAGGCCGCCCACAATATAGCCCAGCCCCGCAAAGAAGCCGCCAAAAATGAGCCAGATAATGTTGCCTAATAGACTCATGGTTGCGATCGCAAAACACCGATCAAAAATAACTGCACTCTCATCATGACCCAGCTTCGCAAGGTCGTCGTCTGTCAAATCAAGCGCCTCAATCTAAGACACTGCATCGGTTAGACTAGGGCAATCTGGTACAATTCTTAAGGATTCTATAAGGTTTTATGTCCATGGAACCAAGCTGCGCCCGAATTGCCATTGATGCGATGGGAGGCGATCACGCACCCGACCAAGTTGTCGCCGGAGCGTTGCGCGCCCGCGAAGAATTAGACGTTGATGTTTTGCTGGTGGGGAATCCAGAGCAGATTGAAGCTTCGATTAAGCATCATGGCGGTTCCGTTGACGCCGTTGAGATTGTTCCGGCAGAGGGAATGATCGAAATGACGGAAGAACCCCTGAGTGCCCTTCGCAAAAAACGAAATGCCTCGATCAACGTCGCCATGACCCTGGTGAAAAAAGATCAGGCCGATGCGGTGGTTTCCGCAGGCCATTCGGGCGCGGCGATGGCGGCGGCACTCTTGCGATTGGGCCGTCTACCCGGCATTGATCGTCCGGCCATTGGAGCGGTGTTCCCCACCATGATTCCTGGTAAGCAGGTACTGGTCCTCGATGTAGGCGCAAATGTAGACTGCCGTCCCAAGTTTCTCGATCAGTTCGCTACCATGGGGTCGATTTATAGCCAGGATGTCTTAGGAACACCATCCCCCAAAGTGGGCCTGCTCAACATTGGCGAAGAACCCAACAAGGGCAACGAAGCATCGGTACAGACCTATCCGCTATTAGAGCGCAACTCAAACATCAATTTTGTCGGTAACGCCGAGGGGCGAGATGTGCTTTCGGGCCAGTTTGATGTGATTGTTTGTGATGGGTTCACGGGCAACATTTTGCTAAAGTTTGCCGAAGCCGTGGGGGGCGTTGCCTTGCAGATTCTCAAAGAAGAACTGCCGCGCGGGACCAGGGGCAAAGTGGGGACTATGGTGCTAAAGCCCAACCTCCGCAACATTAAGCAGCGCATGGACCATGCCGAGCATGGTGGTGGTCTGTTGCTAGGGGTAGCAGGGATCTGCATTATTAGTCACGGCAGTTCCCAGGCTCCTTCTATTTTTAATGCCATTCGCCTTGCCAAAGAGGCTGCCGATCATAACGTCTCAGATCATATTCGGTCCTGTTATCAACAGACGGTAGCCGTCGCCAACGGAGAGTAAGCTGTGCAATATTCCGGCTCTGGGTTAGCTATTACGGGGTCAGGCTCTGCTGTCCCTGCCGCGTCCCTCGATAATCACACGCTCAGTCAGATTGTCGAAACCTCAGATGAGTGGATTGCGACCCGCACCGGGATTCGGTCCCGACATGTGGCGAGTCCCCAAGAAACATTGGTAGATCTAGCAGTGCAAGCGGCGAAAGGTGCGATCGCAACGGCCAATATCAACCCCGAAGATCTAGATCTAATCATCCTCGCCACCTCTACCCCCGACGAACTATTTGGCACCGCTGGTAAAATTCAGTATGAGTTAGGGGCCAAACGGGCTGTAGCCTTTGACCTCACTGCCGCCTGCTCAGGCTTTGTCTTTGGGCTGGTGACTGCGGCCCAGTTTATTCGTACGGGCGTATATAAGAACGTCTTGCTGATTGGCGCTGATATCCTATCGCGCTGGGTGGACTGGAGCGATCGCCGCACCTGCATTCTGTTTGGCGACGGCGCAGGGGCCGTGGTGCTGCAGGCAAATGAGCAGGAGCATCTATTGGGGTTCATGCTGCAGAGCGATGGCGAGAAGCACGATCAGCTTAATTTAGCCTATCAGCCCGAAGCCAAGCCCCTCGCGAACCTTACTATTGGTCAGGGCGGTTTTGCGCCGATTACCATGAACGGCCAAGAAATTTATCGCTTTGCAGTGAAGCGTGTTCCAGAGGTAATAGAAAAAGCCCTGTTCCATGCTCACTGCACCACAGACGATATTGACTGGCTGATCCTACATCAGGCCAATCAACGCATTTTAGATGCCGTAGCGCAGCGAATGAAGATTCCTGCCGAGAAGGTGGTCAGCAATATGGCCCACCATGGCAATACCTCAGCGGCTTCCATTCCGTTAGCGCTAGATGCTGAGGTCAGACAGGGCAAGATTAAGGTTGGCGATACCGTTGCGATCGCAGGCTTTGGCGCAGGCTTGAGTTGGGGTGCAGCCATCTTTACCTGGGGACGCTAGACCTGTGTAATTTCACTCAGGCTGGAGCCACAAGCTGTTGCTAGGATGGCGGCAGCAGGGATAGACCATCACTGCACTGCTGCTGCTCTGATCACCACTGTGCTTAAACCCATTAGAACCATTCTGTACCGCCTTGGTCCACGTTTTCCTGAAGATGTGCAGTTCGCCAAGCGAATTTTGCGCGAACAGATCACGCTTTTAAGTCGAGGAGAAGCGATCAATCAAGTTGCCCCTCAGATGATCGATCGCCTGCAGCCCTTCCATGAACGAGGCTATTGTCACCTTCGCATTCAGGTCATTTGTGCCGCAGCGAAAGAACATTTGCTGATCGAAAAGGTGTTGCTAGAGCAGCGAGTCGCACTCTCTTAATGCGCTAGACATCGAAAGGTGTTCCCTTCATAGGTGCAGTGGGCTTTTATTCCGAAATGCTCAGGGTATAACGGTAGCTCTGCCCCGCCTCACCGGTGCCAACCCATATCTTGTAAGAACCAGACTTGAGTGCCTGGGTGACTAGATTTGCATCTTTGCCTCGAGCCGTGTCATCAGCGCAGTAAAGTTTATTGTCCGGTCCCTTCATCAGCAGCGTTGTATCTTTGCCGCTATTGACCTGCAGCTTAAGCTGGGCAGCATTGCCGTTGAGTACCAAAATATGGTCGGGTTCCGGCGACCCATAGCCCATACAGAGATTGTTGTTGCGATCTCTGTTGCCGACGACTTTATGCAGCGCAACAACCCCTTTTGCGTAGCCTTTCGTGGTTAGGCCAGCCTTTGTGCCAGGGGCAAAACTAATGCTACCGAAGTTAGAAGATCCTGCTAGTGCGGGAGCGCACAGTAATGTTGTGAACAACAGCGCAGCCCACCCTTTACCCGCGGGATGCTGTGGAGAAAATAGTCGCATACCCAATACCTCAACCCATTCAGGTGTATAGACGTAGTTTTCCCCCGAAAAGTTGCCATCGCACACATCAATACCTGCTCTAGTGTGCTAGCACTGTTGACCATACAGTCAGATGCACCATAATCTTAGCCGATCGATCTATTTTTCTGCATCATGGTTTAAGAATGCCATCAATCTGGGGAATGATGGTACTGTTCACCGTCAACCTAAATCAGGTCAGTCCTTCAAAACTGACG
This sequence comes from Thermosynechococcaceae cyanobacterium, assembly GCA_049683515.1. GTDB lineage: Bacteria > Cyanobacteriota > Cyanobacteriia > Thermosynechococcales > Thermosynechococcaceae > RCC1774. The sequence continues at coordinate 7,237 of JBAUJD010000226.1, forward strand.
CTGACACACAGACAAAAAAACAGGAAGGAACGGCAAGCGGTGTTGAAGCTGGCTTACTCAGATATCGGAATTCGTCTGGAGCATCTATCGGGGCCAATCACCTCGGTAATTGCTCGTCATCGGCTGGTGGCCTCCTGTACCGGACAGCAACTGCATCTAGAACCAAGCTATGCCGCCCTCATTTTGCCAGAGGCGATGCCAGAAGTGAAACAGCTTGAAGTTGCGATCGCAGCCAGCAATCCATCTTTACCAGACGTAGAAGAACCAGAAATCGACAGCAATATTAGCCTATGCGCCTCACTCCCTGAAGGGATTGAAGTCATTTTGCAAGGCTACTGGCTAGCCCAGAGCGCAAATACAACGGAAGGCGTCTTCTTCGCCACCCTTCAACCGGTCATCGAGACACACCTCGTCACCATTTGGGAGATAGCCGGAACGGATATTGTTTCCTGTACCTGGCCTACGGGTAAATCTCTATCAGAACTAGGCATTGAATTCTAGTCAAATCTCCTTGCCGAACTAGGATAATCCCGTGATATGGTATTTAAGCAATCTGGGGGCGTGGCGGAATGGTAGACGCTACGGACTTAGGAAACTGGGCCTTAGTCGAGTAATCGATTAAGTGAATGCTCTCAAATTCAGGGAAACCTAAATCTGCCCCGGCAGACAAGGCAATCCTGAGCCAAGCCGAGAACCAAGGTTAGCTAAGCTAATCACTTTCGGAAGGTGCAGAGACTCGACGGGAGCTACCCTCACGCTTAAGCAGCGCGGGTAAAGGGAGAGTCCAATTCTCAAAGCCCTATCGTCACATTGGCAAGGGCAGTTGCGAAAGCAGCGGGAGGATGAAAATCCGTTGACCTTAAAAGTCGTGAGGGTTCAAGTCCCTCCGCCCCCATAAACGCACAAAACGCCCTGTCAATGATAGGGCGTTTTGCTAGTTATTCCCGCAGCGCCGTCTTACCTCAGTTTTTGACCTGGAAAATTCCAGGTGGGAACTGATCGCATCGATTTAAAGTGCCCTGGCCGAAGCCCGGTCTACTGCCATCGCGCTGATTGGCTCCCGTTCGTTAAAGTTATAGATCAAAAAACATATTGGCAGTCACCAACGACGCAGAAATCGCTAGATGCATTGTAACAGAGGTTCTCGAATGCCGCCTATCATAAAGGTCAGAGTGCCAATAAATCAGTACCTCAGCTCCAAGATGAATGCCGTCAATGTCGCCTAGAGGAATAAAGATGTCGCCCCTATCAACAGAGAAACCAGTTACCCAGTCATCTGAGTCGCTTTCAGTTGCTCAAAAGCTATCTGAGCAACTGACGATTTCTTCGATGGACTGGCATCGCTTGAAAGCCAATCGCAAGGCGAGGGCATTGGAGCAGGCTGCCGTTGCGATCGTTTTTTTGCTCAAGGATCAGCCCCAAGAAGCTCTAGAGCGCCTTCGGCAGGCGGTGGGCTGGCTAGATCGCTCCATTAGCGCGCCGCCTTGCCCAACCCATGGAGATAACAACAAGTCCTCTAAACCTCAGTCTTAATTTTGCGATCGTACCTCTTCAGGTTCCCGGCCAGAACTCATCATCCAACACCTGATCTACGCTATAGAGACACTCAACTGGAAATAGCTTGAGGTCTAAGCCTGTTTCACTTGCAGCCAGGATCCTTGCTTTTCCATAACTTTTATCGAAGACCTGGACATAGTAGGTTTTGAGGCTGGGGCTATGTTCAAAAGCTTCCTGAATTCGAGTTCGATGTTCTGCCACTGTGCCTCGCCAGCTCCCCGTTCTTTTTTCAATTTGGTACTGCCACTTCAACAAGTGCATCAGCAAGATACGCAGATTACTAGTGAGAGCATGTTTTTCGCTGCGTCCCAAGCATTCAACCTCATCAATCAGATTCTCTAGATCTAACTCATCAAACCGACCCTGCTTAAGCAGTTCTGCGGCATGGTCAACCCACTGAATAAAATCACGGTCATACATCTGTAGATGAGCGGCGCTGCCATCTATTTTTAACGGCTCTGTACTGGATGCTTGGGCCATATCGATCTCCAGATTATTCGACTATTTCCAATCTGACACAAACTGACAATACCTTCGCCAAAGGGTGACGTGAGAGGTGGCTGTTAGTCAAGAGGGCTGTAGATGGATACTGAGAATTACTGACAAATATGGGGATGTTCTCAATACTTATTTTAGGATCAAAGCCCAGTATTCAAATCAGCAAGGGCGCTCTGCTGCGCTTGTACAGCCTTCTGTAACTTGGACGACAACCAAGCGTGATGATGGGGATAGACCGGCAAC
>JBAUJD010000227.1:0-3186 GCA_049683515.1 Thermosynechococcaceae cyanobacterium
CATTGCTCGTAATTTAGCGCTCAATCTGTATCGGGATATGGGCTTTGATAATATGGCTCAAGCGCAACGCCACTCAGGCTTTGGACTCAAAACTCTTACCTCTTTATTTAGAATGAAATAGCCCTGCTAATATTGTTCAAATCAAGAGTGAGGAGATTGAACAATAAAATTTAGAAAGAGAACACAACCCGAATCAAGCCCTGATAGAGGTTTGGCTCGGCACTGCTATTGTTAGGGTTGAGAATAGCCGAGAAGATAGGACTAATCGTGATGTTGTCATTTACAGGGAAGCGATAGAACGCCTCAATGTTAATCTGATTTTCATCGTTGACGCCCGGACCCTCGCCAGAGTTATCAATATTGTTGATGAAAGGCATACCCACTGCTGCAGCTAGTTGAGACCCCGGAATGAGGAGATCATCAATGCCTAACCCAGCTTGCCAAGTTTGAGCATCAAACCGACCTGCTGTTGCCACGGAAAACGGAACAGGGGTAGAGACACCGTTTGCGTTGGCAAAAGAATATCCATAGCGACCAAAGACACCAAACTTGCCTATTTTAGCTTCAGCATTTATACCGAGCGCATCTTGTCGAATGTTGGATACCGCAGAGTTTGTATACTGCAGGCGAACAGCACCATCAATCTTGCCGAACGTTTTAGCATATTCAATTTCAGCCGTTGCCTGATAGGGGTCGCCAAACAGTCCACCGTTGGTTGCGCCTGTATTGATAGGGGAGAAACCGTTGACGGCGGTGTAAGCGCCCTTAAATGAGAGAGGGCCGCCGCCAGGGTTATAGACAAAGCCACCACCGGCTCCACCCGCAAAGTTAGTGGAGTAGGGAGTAATTAATGGGTTATTAACAAAGAACCAAGTGCTAAAGCCGGTGAAGGGGCTAGTGAAGCTGTTGCCGTCAATAATATCGGTGGGGTAAAACAGCGGTGCGACCGTTACCGATAAATCTTTAATGGGCTTAAAGGTATAAGCCAAACGATACAAGCTAACACCTGTACCGACGCCTGAGAAATAGTTCTGACTGGGATTTAGAAATTGACTAAAGTTGTTGTCATTCGTCAACGGAGTGCCAGCAGTGGTATCGCCAAGTTGAGCCTGTGAGAAGAAATCTTGACCGCCATTACCGACAAATAGCGTGGTTTCTAGTAAGTCATCGCCGGAGAAGCTTGTATTGAAGCTGAGATAAACCACAGAAATTGCGCTGGCACGAGAGTCGCTATTAGCTGCGTTTGCCACACCGAGTGGGGTGCCAGTACCGTCGTCAACGGAACTCAAGAAAGGGCCACCAGGACCGCTGTCACCAAACTGCCCTAACATCACAGCCGTTCCACTCAATTTGGTGGTGGTTGAAAACTGCTGGGCTTCTACTGTTGCAACGCGAGACTCCAGGCCATCGACTCGGCCTCTAAGGGTTGCTAGTTCTGCTGCGAACTCATCTTGGAGGGCTTTAACCGCATCAAGGTCTGCCTTAGAAGCAAAGCGATCGCTAATCTGGTCCAAGCAAGCATTGAGTGCAGCGGCCATTTCATAGCGGGTGGCAGAGCGATTGCCTCTGAAGGTGCCGTTAGGGTAACCCGCAATACAACCATAGCGTTCAACTAAGGACTGGAGCGCCTGGAAGGCCCAATCTGTGGGGCGAACATCAGAGAGCTGTGAAACAGACGTCACCTGACCAACGGAATCAGCCTTGGTGTCTTCCATCAGGTCTGAAACAGGTGTGATCGGCAGTTCTGCAGATGAAGCATCCACAGCAGTCGTAGACTCTAGGGATTGATCCGCCACCGTAAAGGGCTGAGTGCTCTGCGCGGTAGCACTGGGCGCTTGAGCATCACCTTGAGAGAGTTCGGGAACCAATGGCGCGGGTGATGCATCTAGTCCTTTATTCTCGGCATTGGCAGATGAAATAGTCACTAAAGAGGCCGATAGCAGCAATGGGATGCAGAACAGCGAGCGACCTAAATTGAACTTAGACATTGAGTTAACTCCTCACGACAGACAAATGTGTCAAAAAACTCACCACGTTACTAAATAGACCGACAGATAAACAGTCAGAATATTTTGTTTATATCGAGAACTCAGACACAGAAAACTCACCACGACAGTCTTCCCAACACCACTAAGGTTCGGGAAGCCAGTGAGTACTGATTCAGTACTTCCTATGGGTGAGTCGAAAATGAGAGGCGTCTGAGAACCCCACTCATACTTACAGGCATTGACTAGGTGCTGTTTGTAATCTGTTATACAAACAAGGGTCTATTCTCTGAGCAAATTATTCTTCATCTAAAGGCTACTTGAGGTCAGGCACAGAGGTGATTCAGAGTGCTTTTTGACGCGGAGTAACGTAGCACAGCGTCATCGTTCTATAACGAAGTCGCGTCGTTAGATGAGCATAGGACCGTTCTTGAGAGTGTAGACCTATCCTCTCGATGCTTTGATGGAGGTGGGTGATTAGAATGGGGGCATTAAGCGTTGCGATCGCACCCTCAACAAGGTCACATCTTTGGTGCAAAATACTGAATCCCAGACAGAGTGGCAACTTGTTCCAGCGGTTTATCCCCCTGACTGGTTGCTGGCTGCTGTTCGTCGAGTTGCGCCTGATCTGCCCGGTGCATTTGCAGCCCAACTTCTGTGGCAGCGAGGCTTTCAGGAGTTGAAACAGGTTGAAGGCTTCCTAGACCCTAATCAATATCAGCCGACGCCTGCAGCAGCCTTTGGCTCAGAAATGGAATGGGCGGTTGACCGTTTGCGACAGGCCAGAGAGCAACATCAGACAGTCGCTATCTGGGGTGATTTTGATGCCGATGGCGTGACCGCTACGGCTGTTCTTTGGGATGGTCTCGGTCAGTTTTTTGAGCAGAAAAAAACGCTCACCTACACCATTCCCAATCGACTCATTGAGTCTCACGGCCTTTCGCGGCGGGGGCTAGACCAGCTTGCTGCTCAGGGCTGCGATTTAATCGTTACCTGCGACACTGGCAGCACCGATCTCGATGAAATTCACTATGCCCAGCAACTGGGAATAGATGTGATCGTCACCGATCATCACACCCTGCCCGATCAACGTCCGCCAGTGGTAGCGATTATTAATTCGCGATCGCTTCCCCAGAATCATCCCCTAGCGCATCTCTCTGGTGTGGCGGTGGCCTACAAACTGGTGGAAGCCCTTTACACC
>JBAUJD010000228.1:0-3643 GCA_049683515.1 Thermosynechococcaceae cyanobacterium
AAGCTAAGATGGGCACTAAGTTCCTAGCACCTGATGGGTTGCTTGGAACACCAAATAGCGTGCAGCGTCTGATCCTGTACGACTTCATTCAGACGTAGTGAATAATGGTCTTGGTGTCCTATGTTAAAACTCAGTAATCTACCGTTGATAACCTTACTGGCGGTGCCCTTTCTCTCGCTCCCGGCAGTGGCCCAAGGGTTCGATCCCGCCCCAAGTCCTCCGGGGGCACCACCCGCTTCAAGCACCTCTCCATCGGGCGAGTCCCCTTACTTCCGCAGTCGGGCCAAAAATCTAGCTCGACAGGCCGCTGAACGTGCCAATGGTGGTCTCAGCCAGTATCGAGCTGAACCGGCAATGTCTGGTCCAGCCCTGACGGCCCCTTTTGTCGTAAATTCTAACGGTAGCCTCACTTTTACCTTCAAAGGGGGAACGCCTGGCTCTGGCGCATTAACGACTGAGACGGTTGCCACCGTCTATTCCAATGGTGCGGTCCAGCTCGATTATAATGGCCCTCTGCGTGGCTCTAACATGGGTGGAGCAGAGCTTGCTCCTCCAGCGACTACCCCACCCGCAAACTCAGGCTGGATTCCTGCACCGCTGCCTTCTGCAGCTCCTGCTCCTATCAGCGTTCCAGCGCCACCTGTTCAAACGGCACCTGCCCCATCCACTCCCTCTCGCGAGGATCTTCCCATACTTAGCCCTCAGTCTGCTCGACCACAAGCTGTTACCATTCAGCCCTTCGAGCAGCCCTTGCCTATGCCGAGTGTGACTCCCCCCTTGCCCAGTCCTGAGATCGCAGCGGCTCCATCCCTATCTACCAGTAGTGACCAGGCTTTGGCTGCCGATTTATTTCTAGCGCGGGCCAAGAATCTAGCGCGACAAACGGCGATTCAAACCAATGGTGGCCTATCACAGTACCGACCAGATCCTTTGATGTTTGGACCGGCCTCCCAAGCGCCCCATACCAAGAATGCCGATGGCAGTATTACGTTCAAATTTCAAGGCAGTGTTCCCGGCGCTCAGGGTCAGTCCTTTGAATCCGTGATTACGGTGGCTCAGAACAATACGGTAACCATTAACTACAATGGGCCGATTCGTCAGTAAGCCGAAACATGTCTAGAGAAAGGGGGCTGCTCACTGAGCAGCCCCCTTTATTTTGGAGTTTTACGTCACTTTAGATGGACGACAGCACTGCCTGGGCTGCAGCTAAGGTCTTTTCGATATCTTCGTCGGTGTGAGCAAGGGAGGTGAAGCCTGCTTCAAAGGCAGAGGGGGCCAGATAAATACCGCGCTCCAACATGCCTCGATGGTACTTCGCAAATTTTTGAGCATCAGCGGCCTTGGCATCTTCATAGTTATGCACCGGGCCTTCTGTAAAGAACATCCCGAACATGCCGCTGATGTGTGCACCGCAAACGGCATGACCATTTTCTTTGGCGATATTCAGTAGCCCGGTAATCAATTTGCCGGTAGTCTGATCGAGCTGTTCATAGCTACCGGAACGGCCTAGCAATTCAAGGGTTTTAATTCCTGCCGTCATTGCCAAGGGGTTCCCGGACAGAGTTCCGGCTTGGTACATGGGACCTGCAGGGGCCACCATGCCCATGATGTCGCGCCGTCCGCCATAGGCTCCGACGGGGAGACCGCCGCCAATGACTTTACCCAACGTGGTCAGATCTGGCGTGATCCCAAATTTTTCTTGAGCACCACCGTAGGCAATCCGAAAGCCGGTCATCACTTCGTCAAAGACGAGCAATGCGCCTTCGTCTTTGGTGATTTCTCGCAGCCCCGCCAAAAAACCGGCATCGGGGGCAATAAAGCCGGAGTTGCCCACGACGGGTTCTAAAATCACGCCCGCAATTTCGCCAGGATGTGCGGCAAACAACGCTTGAACCGCCTGCAGATCGTTATAGGGGGCGGTAAGGGTATCCCTGGTGACAGATTTAGGCACCCCAGGTGAATCCGGTAGGCCTAAGGTGGCAACGCCAGACCCGGCTTTGACCAAGAACATATCGGCGTGGCCGTGGTAGCAGCCTTCAAATTTAATCAGCTTTTCGCGACCGGTGAAGGCTCTCATTAGTCTTAGTACGGCCATACAGGCTTCTGTACCAGAGTTAACAAAGCGCACCATTTCAACGCTGGGCACGGCTTCAATCACCATTTCTGCCAGCACATTTTCGAGGATGCAGGGGGCACCAAAGCTGGTTCCTTTGTCGAGGGCGTCTCTGAGCGCGGCTATGACCTCGGGGTGGGCGTGGCCGCAAATGGCCGGTCCCCAAGTGCCCACGTAGTCAATATATTGGTTATCATCGACATCCCAGACATGGGAGCCTTTGACCCGATCAAAGACGATGGGCTGCCCACCCACCGACTTAAAGGCCCGCACGGGGGAACTGACCCCGCCGGGCATTAGCTTTTGGGCTGCAGCAAAAATATCTTCTGACTTCGTTGTATTGAAGGTGTCCGTCAGCAAAGCAGTCTCCTTAATCAGAGTGAGGTTGAGTGGCTCTTTGCATAAAGCCTGCTACGCGCTTCTCTCGTACAGATAGAAGTCGTGAATATTGAGATCCCTATTTTAACCTGAGTGGGGGTATTGATTGAGCAAGCATCTCTTTGCAAATGGCGGTCTTCCAAAAGTCAATGCTAATGACGTCGCCAGTTTCGGCGATTTGCTTGAGGTTGCGATCGCTTAAATTTCGAGCATGATCACAGGTTCATTGAACGCCGATATCTGCTTAGCTCTCTAGCTAGGGCGTCGGACCGTACCTAAATCGGATGGAGAATCAGGTGCAATGGTCACGCCCGGAATCTTATTCATGCGCTGCCGTTCAGAGATGAGATCTGACAGTTCTTGGATATCAACGCCGATCTCTCGGCAGGCCGCTTGAAGCGTTTCAATGAAGGTCTCGGTATCCTCGCCGTATCCACAGTACTGTGCAGCAACTTCAAGCCCTTGCTTGGAGTTGGCTTTCGCACAGTCGATTAAGGTCAGTCCTGGTAGTGGTGCCATTATCTATGCTTATATAAATCTCCTAGAAAACAGTATGACGATTCAGAACCTACCTAAAATTGAGATTAAACGGCTGTACCCCAGAGGCCGTTCATGCAGGCTGAATAGATTTTTAATCCAAAACCATAACGATTTTGGTCATGCCCTATGATTAGACATTCGTCGCTAAAGGACATGGGTCGATAGATAGAGTTGTCATTGTCCTGCCCTAGCCAATCGATAGAACCGTTGAGAGGAAGAACGCGACTATGGCCGTATAGTTTGCTGCAGTTGATTCACCAGCATATTATCGACACTTTTTTCTTGCGCTTACCCTGGATAAGGCTCCTGGCCATGACATCAGGTTTTACTGAGATACCCCCTGGGCGTAATCATCCAGTCTTGATAGACGTGGGTACTGCTATTGCCAATTAAAACCGTGGTCAGCATGTCCACGGTGACGGTATGAAGTTGCTCCAGGGTGGTCAGCTCCGTCGTTTCATCATCACGGTAGGCCGATCGCACCAATGCTACAGGCGTTTGCGGATTTCGATGCTCTAGCATAATCGCCTGAGCAAACGTTAACTGCTCGACCCGCTGTTGCGATCGCGGGTTATACAGCGCCACCACAAAATCAGCAGAAGCTGCCGCCGG
>JBAUJD010000229.1:0-1839 GCA_049683515.1 Thermosynechococcaceae cyanobacterium
GTTACACACGACGCTGTCAAACTGATTCTGAAGGGTTCCAGCGGCAATCTCTGCATAGGATGCAAGCTGAAATCGACCGCTACCCAATGCTTGAGCCTGCTCAATGAGATGCGCGATCGCATCGACACCGAGTGTATCAATGCCTTGGGCTGTCAAGGCGCGGGTCAACCATCCTTCACCGCACCCAATATCTAAAACTGTGCGTGGATGCTGGTCGTGGATAATGCTAAGAATAGCTTCGTTGGTGATCAGGTTGCGGCTTTCAATTTTATTATCACGGACTGCCTTCACCCAATGGGGCGCATTAGTGCGCCACGAATTCATGATTTTGGCTTCGTTAGGATGCATCATGATTAAACTCCTCCACAATAATGAGGATTGCATGGGGTTTTCGCCCCTCACAACATCCTCAAGTTTGGAGGCTATTTTTAAGCTTCCCCTTGCGATTGAGTCGCGCAGCTTTTAAGGGTTTCTACCATGTTGCTAGCCCATTTTATAGATAATCTGAAGGATAGGCATCCCATTGCTCTCAACAGTTCAGGAGAACCCCTGTGAGAATCCTAGTGGTCGAGGACGACCCGTTAGTGGCAGAAGCGTTAACCACGCTATTTGCAGATCAAAATTATGCGGTTGAAACCACCGCCGATGGTCAGACTGCAGCCGATCTTGTAGAAGCATTTGAGTATGACCTGATTCTCTCAGATGTGATGTTGCCGGGATTGGATGGCGTGAGTTTGTGCAGACAGTTGCGATCACAAGGCCACCGCACTCCCATCCTGCTCCTGACTGGACAAAACAACGGCCACGATAAGGCTGTCGGTCTCGATGCTGGCGCTGATGATTATGTGGTCAAACCCTTTGACCCCGAAGAACTCGCCGCTCGGGTGCGAGCGCTGCTGCGGCGGGGAGATCGGACCGATCTGCCCATCCTGGCCTGGGAATCGGTCCGCCTCGATCCTAAAGCCTGCGAAGTCCGCTACAGCGGCACCCTACTACAGTTGACGCCCAAAGAGTATGGGCTGTTAGAGCTGTTGATGCGCAACAGCCGTCGGGTGTTTAGCTGCGGCATGGTCTTAGAGCATCTTTGGGCCTACGAAGATGTTCCTGGCGAAGACGCGGTGAGAACTCACATCAAAGGGCTACGGCAAAAGTTAAAGGCAGCCGGTGCGCCCGCTGATTTAATTGAAACGGTCTACGGGATTGGCTATCGTTTAAAGCCGCTAGAAGAGCTAGCCAAGTCTCATACCGCACCTGTCGCCAGCACTCAGATTCATCAGCAAACCCTAAATGCCATTACCGATATTTGGATTAAGTTCCAGCCTCGCGTGAGTCAGCAGGTCGGTCTGTTAGAAAAAGCCGCCGCCGCAATCCAAAATGGTCCATTAGAGGCCCAGCTCCAGCAACAGGCACAGCGCGAAGCCCATACCCTTGCCGGTGGCCTCGGAACCTTTGGCCTTGCAGAAGGCTCTCGCATTGCCCGTAATTTAGAGCAGCTACTGCAGGTTGATACTGCCCTTGATGAGGCGCAATTGCTTCAGTTTCAGCAAGCGGTCACCGCGCTCCGTCAAGAGGTTGACCTAGCCCATCGCCCCCAGGTGCACCCCAGGAACGGTGACGAGCAGCCCGTTCTCTTAATCGTAGATGGCGACCGGGCCGCTATTGACACCTTTATCTGTGAAGCCCCACAGCGACAGATTCGCTGCCAAACCGCCACCAGCATTCCCATTGCCCTCGATCAGATCCAGCGGCAGCTCCCGACTTTAGTGCTCTTTGAGCCAGCCGTGACCGATAGCGATGAGCAGCGATCTGCTTTTTTGAAATCACTTGCAAGTCATAGCC